>JBCKWO010000001.1:0-66861 GCA_038922535.1 Methylobacter sp.
TGGACAACACAACAATCCGCACAAACCTACGCGATAGATAACTGGGGGCAGGGCTATTTTTCTATCAACGCCGACGGGCATGTCTCGGTGAAGCCTTGTTCCGATAAGGACACGGTGCTGGATTTGTACGAAATCGCCCAATCGCTGAATGACAAAGATCTGTCCTTGCCGGTGCTGGTGCGCTTTACCGATATTTTAAAAGACCGCGTCACCCAACTGTCCCGCGCTTTTGAAAAAGCCTGTATCAATAATGATTATCAGGGCAGCTACACACCTGTTTACCCGATCAAAGTCAACCAGCAACGCCAAGTGGTCGAAGGCATTTTGGCGGCCGACAATATCGGCCTCGAAGCAGGCAGCAAGCCGGAATTGCTGGCGATTATGGCGCTGTCCGATAAAGGCGTGGTGGTTTGCAACGGCTACAAAGACCGCGCGTATATCCGCTTGGCGTTGATCGGTCTGAAAATGGGTCTGAATCTTTATCTGGTCATCGAAAAGCCCCTGGAGCTGGAATTGATTATCGAGGAAGCGGAGCGCCTGAATGTTAAGCCACAACTGGGCGTCAGGATCAGGCTGTCCAGCATCAGCGCCGGAAAATGGCAAAACAGCGGCGGCGAAAAATCCAAATTCGGTGTTCATGCCCATGAGGTGTTGCAGCTGGTTGAGCGCCTTAAGCAAGTCGGTATGCTGGACACCTTGAAACTGATGCACTTCCACATGGGTTCGCAAATCGCCAACATTCACGACATCAAAACTGCGCTGAAAGAAGCGGGGCAGTTTTACGTTGAATTGCATCGTTTGGGCGCCGGGATCAAGATTGTCGATGCGGGCGGTGGACTTGGCGTGGATTACGACGGCAGCCATTCGCGGCGCGAATCGTCGATCAACTACAGCCTGGATGAATACGCCCAGAATATCGTGCGCAGCTTTGCCGACATTTGCGCGGAAAAACAGGTGCCACAGCCGGACATCATCACCGAATCAGGTCGTGCACTGACTGCCCATCATGCGGTGTTGATCACCAACGTGACCGACATCGAGTCGGTTTATACTAACCATGCCGCGCTGCAAGCCTTGCCGGAGGCGCACAATCTGGTCGAGCATTATCACGATGCGCAATTTAACTTATCGGAAGCCCGCACCCGGTTTACCCAGGACAAACTGAGCATTACCGGACTGGCCGAGGCCGAAAATAACTACGCTCTGTTGTGCCACCAACTTATGGACAAGCTAAACCCCAATAATCAAAGCGAGGCCACGATATTACAGGAGCTGAGCGAAAAATTGGCCGACAAGATGTTTTGCAATTTCTCGCTGTTCCAGTCGATGCCCGACATCTGGGGTATCGATCAAATTTTCCCGATCATGCCCATCCACCGGCTGGACGAACAGCCCACGCGCCGCGCGGTGATTCAGGATTTAACCTGTGATTCCGACGGCCGCATCGACCACTATATCGACGGGCAAAACATTGAAAAAACCCTGCCGGTGCATGAAATCGACAGCAAGCAGCCGTATCTGATCGGCTTTTTTATGGTGGGCGCGTATCAGGAAATCTTGGGCGACATGCACAACCTGTTTGGCGATACCCATTCCATCAACATAAAGCTCGACGACAACGGCTATCATTTTTACGACCTGCACGAAGGCGAACATGTCGGTGACCTCCTGGATTATGTGCATATCAATAGCGAAGATTTGAAAGCAGCCTACCGGGAAAAATTGGCTAACAGCGATCTTAGCGAGCAGCAGCGGCAGGACTATGAGCAGGAGCTGATTGCGGGGTTAACCTCTTACACTTATTTGGCAACATAACATGAAAGCAGGCATGATCGGCTTGGGAGCTATGGGCATCGGCATGGCTCGAAATATCGCTAAGGCCGGATACTTGACTGGCGTTTATAACCGCACGTCGACAAAGGCGCAAAGTCTGGCTGAAGAGTTGAGTGTTGTAGCTTTCGATCAGCCGGAAGAGCTCGCGGCAAACGTCGAACTAGTGCTGCTTTGCGTCTCTGCCGACAACGATGTGCTGGCGATGGTCAAGGCGATAGTAAAAACCATCAAGCCCGGTACTATCGTCGTCGATATGTCTACAGTTAGCAGCGACACCGCCAAACAAGCCGCCGCGATGCTGGCTGAAAAACAGGTGGCTTTTCTCGATGCGCCGGTATCCGGCGGCGTTGAGGGCGCTAAAAACGGCACACTGGCGATGATGGTCGGCGGCGACCATGATGCGTTGGAACAAGCCCGGCCGGTACTGGAAACCATGACCAGCCGCATTATGCACATGGGCGCAACCGGCTCAGGCCAAGCCACTAAAGCGGTCAACCAAATCATGGGCGCGGGCATCAATCAGGCGGTGACTGAAGCGTTGGCTTTCGCACAGGCTCAGGGTTTGCCGATGGAAAAAGTGATCGAAGTTATCTCCGGTGGCGCGTCAGGCAACTGGTTTTTGCAGCATCGCGGTTCCACGATGACGCGAGGCATCTTTGCTCCGGGCTTTAAGCTTGCCTTGCACCATAAGGATTTAAAAATCTGTCAAAGCATGGCGAAACAAACCGGCACACCGACCACGCTGATCGACATGACGATTAACGATTACGAACGGCTAATGGCGGAAGGTTACGGCGATGAGGATATTTCGGCGCTGTATAGACTAAAAGCTATCGACTAAAATTGGATTGAAAATTAAAACAGACCTGTTAAAGTCAGGCGCACTTTAAACATTAACTGAGGAATAATTATGTCGGATTACAAAAAATACCAGTGCAGCGTTTGCGCCCATATTTACGATGAAGCGGAAGGCGACCCGGATTCCGGCATTGCGCCGGGTACCTTATGGAAAGATATTCCCGATGATTGGCGCTGCCCCGAATGCGGCGTAGAAAAAAGCGAATATGATTTGCTAGACTAAGCAATCCTTACCGAGGAACAGTATGCAGATTGTTATCATCGGCTCAGGCGTGGCCGGGGTCAGTTTCGCCGAGAAGTATCGAGCGTTATCAGCAATTGATGACATTACGCTGGTGACTAGGGAGCATGACGGCTATTATTCACGGCCGCTGCTGTCCCGTGGGTTTAGCAAGGCCAATATTGAACAATCCATCATCCTGAAAGCGTTTGACAAGCTGCGCGAAAACAACATCAATGTGCTGTGCGGAGTCGAAGTAACGGCCATCAATCGCGGTGAAAAATCCATTGCTCTCGGCGAGGGAAAAACGCTGCACTACGACAAACTGATACTTGCGCAGGGTTCTTCTGCATTTATTCCGCCGCCGTTTCGGCCATATAACGAGCTGTTTTTTTGCCTGAACAGCCTGGTCGATTTGAAAGCCTTGCGACAATTTCGTCAACAGCAGTTAAATCAAAATCGGCAGCCTGATTGGGCGATTGTCGGCGGCGGTTTAATCGGTTGCGAAGTGGCATCCGATTTAGCGGCGGCGGGCGATAAGGTTACCCTGTTCCATGCGATGGATCGGTTAATGGAGCGTCAGCTGGTGGCCGAGGATTCGGCTTTGTTGCTTAAGGTGTTGCAGGATTCCGGCATCAAAGTATTGCTAAATCAGGGCGTAAAGGAATTTACCAAAGAAGGCGATAAGGTTTGCGTAACAACCGAGGTGACGGCTGAGTTTGACGGCTTGATAGTCGCCTGCGGGTTTAAACCGCGCACCGAGTTGGCGGAACTTGCAGGCCTCGAAATAGGCCGTGGCATCAAGGTTAACCAATGTTTGCAGACCAGTGACGAATCTATTTACGCGCTGGGCGATGTGGCCGAGTTGCCGAACGGAAAGCTTTACGCCTTTATTTTACCAATACGCAATCAGGCCTTATGGCTGGCGGAGTTTCTGGCTGGACAAACACAGGAAGGCTGGACACCCCCGGTTTTTACCACCAAAGCCAAAGTGCATGGTTTTCAGGCTGTTCATCCGTATAATGTGTAGCTGGGATTAACAAGCGCGACAAGATTCTTGCCTAAAGCTAAAATTGGATTTAATACCGAGGCCATGACTCAAAACCGTTACTCTGACGCGGAATGCGCCGCCGTCTATCGAGCCATTTATGAGCGTCGCGATATGCGCCATTTTTTGCCCGATCCGATAGCTCCCGAGCTGCTGCTTCGCCTGCTTAATGCCGCGCATCACGCACCCAGCGTCGGTTTTATGCAGCCTTGGCGGTTTATCCGCATCAGCTGCCCGGAACTTCGCAAAGCCATATATGCGCTGGTCGAAAAGGAACGCATTCTGACCGCCAAGGCTTTAAATGAACGCGAAGACGAGTTTATGAAGCTGAAAGTGGAAGGGTTACTCGAATGCCCTGAAGTGCTGGTTGCGGCTTTATGCGAACAGCGCGAACAACATATCTTCGGTCGCCGCACCCTGCCGGAAATGGATTTAGCATCATTAGCTTGCGCGATACAAAACATGTGGCTGGCGGCGCGAGCGGAAGGCATCGGTTTGGGTTGGGTGTCGATGTTCGAGCCGGAGGCCTTAAAAACTTTATTAAACATGCCCGAAGGCAGCCAACCGTTTGCGGTGTTATGCCTGGGGCATGTTGATAAATTCTACGACAAACCGATGCTGGAGCAAGAGCAATGGGCGGATCGTAAGAATCTTAACGATTTATTATTTGAAAACGTTTGGAATACACCGTGCCGTTAAAATTTGTCATCCCTCCGCTCACATCAACACTCACAGCTGCTTTACAAAGCAAAATCGACCAGCTTACCAAGCCGCAGGGCTCCCTGGGCCAATTGGAATCCCTGGCGTTACAGGTTGGACGGTGTCAAAACAGCCTGACTCCCAGCTTAAACAAGCCGTGCATCCTTATTTTTGCCGGAGACCACGGCATTGTCGAGGCCGGAGTCAGCGCTTATCCGCAAGCCGTCACGGCGCAAATGGTCGCCAACTTTTTGGCCGGAGGCGCTGCGATCAGTGTTTTTGCCCGGCAACACGGTATAGAATTGTGGGTTGTCGATGCGGGAGTCAACGCCGATTTGGACAGCCACCCAAAACTGATAGCTGCAAAAATCGGTAAAGGCACCCAAAACTTTTTAACTGCTTCTGCGATGACCGACGAGGAATGCGACCAAGCCATGCAGGCAGGAGCTGATCAGGTAAGGCGGCAACATCAAAATGGCTGTAACTGCATCGGTTTTGGTGAAATGGGCATCGGCAATACCTCGTCCGCAGCACTGCTGATGCACTGTTTAACCAACCTGTCGTTGGTACGTTGTGTAGGCCGTGGCACCGGGTTAGATAATGGGCAATTGCAACAGAAGCTAACTGTTTTGCAGCGGGTGTTAAATCGGCATAAAGGGATAACTGAACCTTTGTCGGTATTAGCTACTTTTGGCGGTTTTGAAATCGTGATGATGGTCGGGGCTTATCTCAAGGCCGCCGAACTGGGCATGCTTATTTTAGTCGATGGCTTTATTGCCAGCACCGCCCTGTTAGTCGCCAACAAACTGTATCCGCATGTGCAGGATTATTGCGTGTTCAGCCATGTTTCCAGCGAACGGGGCCATCAGGCTTTATTGCATCAGTTTAATGCTAAACCGTTGTTGAATCTGGAACTGCGTTTGGGCGAAGGTTCCGGGATTGCCCTGGCCTATCCGCTGGTGCAATCGGCGGTGCTGTTTTTGAATGAGATGGCGACCTTTGCCGAGGCTGGGGTTGAGCATTAAAAAAGCAGGTGAAAGGTTCAAGGCGAAAGATCCAAGGGCTTTTTTGCCTGCTTTAAAATTGCTTGCTGATTTGGATACGCTCAACTCGGGAATCGATGCTATTTGGAGTGAAGAAGCGCAAAAAAGATGGCAAGCCTATCAAGTGGGCGAGCTAAAAACAGTAAGTTATGCAACGGTTATGCAAAAATACCAATGAAAATACCATCGTTCCCACGCTCCAGCGTGGGAATGCAGTTAGCGACGCTCCGGCGTCGTGTTTGGCAACGCTGGAGCATTGCCGGATGCGCTCCCACGCTGGAGCGGTGGAACGATAAACAACTATTTTTATTAGCGCTCAGCTTTTACACTCGACTGCCAGGGATAGAGCAACGCAGGAGCAGTTGCCGAGGGAACCGATGCGACCGACTGCCCCAACCGCAAACGCCGGATTACACCCAATTGCCCCAGGCCGCAGTTTACTTGCCGCTGGTCGGCTGGTTGGTTGGCGGCATCACTGCTTTAAGCTTTTACTTGGCGGATTTAGTTTGGCCGCAGACTACAGCGGTGATCCTGGCGCTAATCGCCGGTATTTTGCTGACCGGCGCATTGCATGAAGACGGCTTTGCCGATGTTTGCGACGGTTTCGGCGGCGGCATGGACAAACAACGCATCATGGAGATCATGAAAGATTCCCATATCGGAGTCTATGGCGTTCTCGGACTACTGTTAATGCTGTTGTTGAAGATCAGCTTGCTAGTCGCAATACCTGCCTCTGCCGTGCCTTTGGCCTTGCTGGCCGGACACAGTATCAGCCGGTTCTCGCCGCTGTTGCTGATGCAACGTTATGACTACGCGCGCGAACAGCACAGTAAGGCCTCGGGCGCGGTTTATAAACCTGACTTTCAGGAGCTGGCTTTTGCCGCCGTCATCGCGTTTTTGCCATTGCTGTTGCTGCCGATTTTATCTGTACTGGCAATTATCCCGGTGCTGTTGGCGACCCTGCTTCTGGGACATTATTTTTACCGCCACATCGGCGGCTATACCGGCGATTGCCTAGGCGCAAGCCAGCAAATCGCCGAGACTGTTTTTTATTTAAGCATGAGTGCCTTATGGATATTTATTTAATTCGTCATACCCAGACCGCCACCGATCCGGGGCTGTGTTACGGGCAAAGCGATGTGGCCTTGGCGGATAGTTTTGAAGATGAGCTGGCAAAGCTGCATGACAAATTGCCCGAGTTTGACGAGGATTGCAAGGTGTTCAGCAGCCCGCTAACGCGCTGCCTGCAATTGGCCGAGACTTTTTCGGATGCCGTGACCACCGATCCGCGCTTGCAGGAGCTGGATTTCGGCGATTGGGAAGGCCAGCGTTTTGACGATATTGAACCCGTTATTTTGCAGCAGTGGATGGATGACTTTGTCAGCGTTGCCCCCCCCAAATGGCGAAAATTTTGAAGATTTGTACCGGCGTGCGGATAGCTTCTGGCAGGAGTTATTGGCCGTCAAAGCCGAACAGGTGGTGGTGGTCACCCATGCGGGGGTGATCCGGGCGTTGTTGGCGCGGGCTTTAAACCTGCCTTTAGCCAATTCATTCCAACTACGGATTGATTCGGGTTCCGTGCATAAGCTGCGCCGGGCGGACGATTATGTTTACATCGAATACATCAATTTATAATGAACCACGGCGGCAATATTTACCGGTTCGCCCGGCATCTTGGCTGTCTTCCGGAACAGGTGCTGGATTTTTCGGCCAACATCAACCCGGAGCAGGCCGCTGATTTAACTTGCCTGCAAGGTGTCCAGCTGACACCGTATGCCGACCCCGATTACGGTCTGTTAAAGCAGGCGCTCGGCCAACGTTATCCGCTTGCTGCGGGCGTCGATATTGAACTGTTTAACGGTGCGAGTGCTGCTATCTTCGCCCTGTTGCGTAGCTTGCAGCCGAAAGATCTGGTGTTATATACGCCTTTATATGGCGAGTATGCGCATATCGCCGTGGAGCTGGGTTGCACGGTGCATAACATCAACCGGTTCAGGCATCTTATGGCGGATATTCCCGAACGCAGCACGGTGGTTTTCGTCAACCCGTCCACGCCGGACGGACAGCTTTACGACATGGAAAAGTTGCTGGCAACATGGCAGGCGGCAGATTGCACGATCATCATCGATGAGTCGTTCCTGGACTTCTGCGCGACTGCCATGGATGGCGGCCGAGACTGCTCCCGGCAGTCTTCGGCATTTCCTCCCTCCCTGGAGGTCAGAAGTGTCGCAATTGGTAAGGAACCAATGCGACAGGTCGATTCGGTTGCAAAACACATTGCACATTACGATAAACTTTATCTGATCAAATCGTTAAGCAAGTTTTACGGCTGCGCCGGTATCCGTATCGGCTTTATTCTGGCGGCGATAGCGGCGATAAAGGAACTGCGACGCTTTGAACCGGCATGGAAGCTGTCCAGCCTGGATATGGCCTATATGCAGCAGGCGATGGCAAATACCGCATTCATCGAACGGACCCGTCGGCAGACCGGCTATTTGCGGGGCTTGCTGAATCAAACCCTGCAAGATTCCGGTTTGTTCGGTAAGATTTATCCGGGTCAGGCCAATTTTCTGCTGGCGCGACTGGCAAACGGCGATGGTTATCAATTGCAGGAGCAATTGGAGTCATCGCGGATTTTAATCCGCGTCTGCGATAATTTTGCAGGGTTGGATAAAAGTCATGTGCGTTTTGCCGTAAAAGATGAACCGGCACTATTACAGCTTGCCCGCAGCTTAAAAGAGATCAATTTGTGAGACCATTAGCCATATTCGGCACCAGTTCGGATGCCGGAAAAACCACGCTGGTCATGGCCTTGTGCCGGATTTTTGCCGACCAAGGCTTAACAGTAGCGCCGTTTAAGGCGCAAAACGTCTCCAATAATTCAGCAGTCACCAAAGAGGGCAGGGAGATTTCCAGAGCGCAATGCCTGCAAGCGGAAGCGGCTCGGGTGGAGCCGAGTTATCTATTCAACCCGGTGCTACTCAAATCGCATGGCAACGGCACGGTGCAGGTGATTGTCAACGGCTTGGTTTATCAAAACCAGTCGATTGCCGCCTATTATGCGGAAATCGATAATTTAAAAGAGCAGGTCAGGCTGGCATTTTCACAGCTAAGCCAAGACTATGACCTAGTGATTGCAGAAGGCGCAGGGTCGCCGGTTGAGCTGAATTTACTGAACAAGGATTTGTCCAACACCTTTGTTGCCAACAGCTTCAATACCAAAAATATCCTGGTCGCGGACATCGAACGCGGCGGCGTATTCGCGTCTATTTACGGCACGCTGGAGCTGATGGATCCGGTCATGCGCAGCAACCTGATCGGCGTGGTGATCAACAAGTTTCGCGGCGACCGGCGGTTTTTCGACGAGGGCGAAAAGATCATCACCGAGCGCTTCGGCGTTCCTGTTTTAGGCGTGCTGCCGTTTAAGCCGCTGAATATCGACATGGAAGATTCCCAGTCGCTACGCAATTACCGGCAGCGTCTGGATGATGCCAAAATCCGCGTTGCGGTGATCGCCTATCAGGGTCTGAGCAATTATAACGATCTTGATGTGCTGATGGCCGATCCCGAGCTGTATGTCGAGCTGATCCACGATTACCGTCCGCTAGAAAGCTTCGACATGGTGCTGTTGCCGGGCAGTAAAACCGTGATCCGCGATGTGCAGTGGCTGAAAAAGCAGGGCTTGTTCAAGGAGATTTTGCAGTTCGGCAAGCCGGTGTTTGGTATCTGCGGCGGCTATCAAATGCTCTGCCGGAGTTTGCACGACCCGGATGCGATTGAGCATGAAACTGCCATTGTCGAAACAGGCTTTGCTTTTATCGACGATACGGTACTTTATCAAAGCCCTAAAATCCTGACGCGCGGACAGTACCCGCTGTTTTCATACGCCGAAATCAGCGGCTATGAAATCCATTGCGGGCGCATGGACAAGTATCCGCTGTATTATCAGGGTGACTGTATTTCTGGAACCCATGTGCATGGGATTTTCGATCATGATGCGTTCCGCACCGCTTACTTTAAAGCCATTAACCCGCAGTATCGGGGTTATGCCTATGCGCATTATCGCGAAGCGGAAATACAGGGCTTTACCGATATGGTCGCGGAAAATCTGGATATAGACGCCATTTTGTTGGCCTTGCGATTTTCATAATGGAACTCGGCAACCGCTAAGTTACATGGATGTAATGAATGTAGAAAATGCAGGAGCATTTTTCTGTCCATGCATTGCCTTAGTCCCTATTCACCAAGCCCATCAACTTCCCGTAACTATCCACCACGTCGTAGCGAACTTTTTCACCGCTGATTTTTTCATTGATCTCATCAAAAAACTTACGGGCACATTTAATCTTACAATCTTCGATAGCTCTCAATTCCATTGACGACATAGAGCCTTTGGTTTCAGCGACAAAGTAAATGTGCTTAACAGTGCCTTCCTTGAACGAAATGGCCCAGTCCGGGTTGTAGTCGCCCACGGGGGTTGGAATAAAAAAACCTCTGGGCAGCTTGGTATAGACAACCACTTCTTTACTGGTGTCGAGTTCTTTGACGAAAGCTCGCTCAACCTTGGAGTCGGTAAACACATAGTCGTAAATGTGCCGGTTTAGTTTATCTCCGGCCTTGCCAAAATCCGCCTTCGGCTTTTCCTGGGTAAAAATATCAAGACTGTGGGTTTCGGCGATCATGTCATAAGCCAGATGTTCGACAACGGCGGTGGCTTTCTGCTCATTAATCAGCGGCGATGCTTTGGCAATAAAATCTTCAGGATTAGTTTTATATTGTCCGAATACCGAGCCATTGATCCCTTGGAGAATACCGGCAAGGGTGCTGCGGGTAAGCTGTGTTGCTTCTGCCAGCTTGCCTATTAGGTCGTATTTGACGGCGGAATGGCTGGGTGCGTTATAGGCTTCAGTGGCGGTCTCCATCACCTTGAATGATTCGCCCTGTTTGAGCTGATCATAAGTCGCGTCATCCTTTTGCTCACCTTGCTGTACGGTGTATTGCATCGGGCTCACGTTCAAGCTTTTATCCAGCTCCGCCACGCATTTTTTGATCAGTTCAGCTGTTTTAAAATCGACCGTATAAGCGGCTTTGCGGTTGATGCGATTCCAAAGCTCGGTGAACTCTTTTTTATCAAAATTAGCGTTGAGCGGATTGGTTTTTGCCTTGCGGTCATCATCAATAGCGGGCATTTGGGCGTCGCTGAAAACGCTATCGATCAGCTGGAAGACTTGTTCAGCGTACACAGCCAGTTCCGGCGGTAAATCGGCAAGCTGCCCTTCTTTTTTGGCATCGTGATAAACAGAGGTCATCTTGTCAGCATCATCCGTGTAATCATTTTTGGCGAGATAATGATAGATCTGCTTGGCAATTTTCGGGGTTACATCTATATCTCCGCTTGGCGTTTTAAGCACTTTCCCGGTGAAATATTTTTCGTCGGCAATACGGGGACGTTCTGATAGTGCATCGCTGATGTCGCGTTGCAGGCCAGTGACAAACTCCGTGTAACTCTCGCTGGTCACGACAGTAAGAATATTCACCTGATGCACCGTAGCCGGGTTATCCATGCGGTCGCCGGACTGGTTGACCGACAAGCGCATACCGCGACCGACTTCCTGACGACGCGAGATCGTGTTGTCGCTATGTTTCAGGGTGCAGATAACAAAGACATTGGGATTATCCCAGCCTTCGCGCAGCGCCGAATGCGAGAAAATAAACCGCACCGGTTCATTCAACGATAATAGCCGTTCCTTATTTTTTAAAATCAAATCGTAAGCATCCACATCGTCGGTCTCGGTGGATTTTTTCTTGGTCTCCGGGTCAATCAGGCGTTTGCTCTTTTTATCAATGGAAAAATAGCCCTCATGGGTTCGCGATACCTCGATACCCCGCAGATAATCGTTATAGGGGTTATCATCCAAAGTCAAAACTTCATTCAAATGACGTGTGTACTCTTCCTCAAAAATCTCGGCGTATTCGCCGGGAATAGCCCCGCTTTCATCGTAAGCTCGATACTTGGCGACCGTATCGATGAAGAACAAAGTTAGCACTTTAATGCCTTGGTGAAACAACACCTGCTCTTTGTCAAAATGGGCTTTGATTGCTTCGCGGATTTGAATGCGGCGCAGCGCGGCTTCATTGACATCGCCGGTCGCTTCGCCGACCACCAACTCCACGCCATTGGTAAAGCTGAGCGTGTCGGTGTTGGCATTAATGTCGGCCACCACGAAGCCTTTATATTGATCCAGCCCGCCGGACAGATCGAACAGATTATCGCCCTTATGCAACTTGCGCAGTACCCGTTTAATGCCGGACTTTTGTTTGATTTCCAGCTCGACCCCAACAACCGGCGGCTTGCTGGCTGATATTTCAATGCCGCCCAGATACAGATAAGCGTTGGTGCCGCTCAAGCCTTTGACTGAAATGCCGCGCACATTGATTTTCTTGACCAGTTTCTGGTTGTAGGCATCCAGCGCATCAAGGCGGTGGATTTTATTGTGTTCGGTTTTGTGGGTGGCCGAGTAACGCAAAATCATCAGCGGATTAAAGCCCTTGAAGGATTCCAACGTCTTCGCCCCTTCCATCTTTTGCGGCTCGTCCAGAATCAAAATCGGGTGATTAGCGGCAATCACCTCCATCGGTTTGCGCGACTGAAAATCGTCTAACTCTTCATAAATACGGCGATTATCCTTGCCGGTGGCATTGAATGCCTGCACGTTGATGACCATCACATTGATCCCCGCATCGGAGGAAAACCCTTCCAGGTTATGCAGTTGTTTCGAGTTGTAGATAAAAAACCGGGCTTTTTTGCGGTAATCTTCCTGAAAATGTTCGGCAGTAATTTGGAGCGATTTATACACGCCTTCGCGGATCGCGATGCTGGGCACCACCACGATAAACTTGCTCCAGCCGTAACGTTTGTTCAGCTCGAACATCGTCTTGATATAACAATAGGTCTTGCCGGTGCCGGTTTCCATCTCGACATCGAGATTGATAGGGCAGCCGGTTTTTTTATCGCTCACCAGCACGGCTGAAAGCGGCAGGTTTTGACGGTGTTGGATAGCGTGAATATTTTCCAGTACCGCCGCCGACGTAAGAACAAGCGCATTGTTCTTAAATCCGGCATGATCATCGAGCAGGGTTTGCTGTCCGCCCACGTTGGCAGGAGCCGGATCGACACGGTATTGAAGCCCATTGATTTTGGGTTGCCCGGCAAAGCAATCCGTTACCGCTTCAACAGCGTTGGTTTGATAGGCTTGGTGTTTAAATTTGAGTTTCATCATTGTTTCCGGCAATCGCGTTCAAAATTTTCAGCTTTAATCCTTCGTCATCCATTTCTTTGGCAAGAAAGGCGGTTATGATTTCGCACAATAAATTTTTATCAATGTTTCCGGCAGCGACGTGATAGCTGATATTTTCCATTTCGTGTAAGAACGAACCGACGCAATGCAGATAGCCGTTAAAAAGTAGCATTTGCGCACATAAGGTAATGGCGATACGTTTATTGCCATCGGCAAAACAATGGAACTTATTGGCACTAAAAAATAAGTGGGTTAGTTTGTCTTCAAAAGACGGGTAGTAATCATCGTTCTGGATATGCTCCAGCACACTTTCCAATTTACCAAGATCGAGATGTTCAAGCGTGCCGCCACCGCTAACCTTCACTGTGTTCCTGTGCGTCTCAACTGCCTGCTCAATGGTCAGATAAATGACTGCCATTAGTCGCGTTCCTTAAGGCGCTTCATGACATCTTTGGCTTCTTCAAGACGGTCAGCCAATTCTTGGCTTCTTTCGCCGATAAATCGTTCAAATTCTTCCCGTTGCAGTGGCATGACATAGTCTTTTAACTGATGATGCAACGCATCTCGAAATGCCAGATCGCGACTGGCCATTTTCATTCGTGCTTTTTCAATCAGCGGTTTCCAGTGGCTTTGAGCTTCAAAGCTTGTAAATAAAACATCGACTTCCGAAGATTTGAGTTTGCGGCCTTGGGTCTTAGTCTCTTGCTGGAGAACATCACCGAATCCGCACTCGTAAGCGGCAATCAGATCCAGCACTTCCGAATAAAGGGTGGGGCGGACATGATCATTATCTTTAAGGCTTAGTATTTTCCGATACTCCTGCGCATTCTCACGAAAAATGCTGACATAAATTTTGTTGGTGTATACGGCATATTTAAAATTGCCCATCTCAACACAATCTTTCAAGGCATCGGTAAACTCTTTACGATAATTTTCTTCGATGAACGCAGAGCGCAGGAAATCTTCATCGCGCTGGTTAATATACTTAGTGCCGCCGCCAGTACGTTGGTTAATTGTATCAATAACAATATCCAAAATTGCCTGACGCAATAACTTTGCACGCTCACTTTCTGAAACCAGCATAGCCAAGTTCAGAAAAGCGCGGAAGTCAAAAACCCCTAATTGAGGAGTCTTCGAGATGTTCCCGAAATCAGTTTCGGGAACATCCATAGCCTGAATGGCTTCTTTTAATGATTTCAGTCGCTTACCCTTCAATACCTCATAACCGTTTTTTGCCAGTTCAGCAGCATGTTGTTCTAGGTAATTTTCAACGGTTCTAAGCGTCACCTCAAAAAAAGCCGACACCTGCTCTTTAAGCAAAACCGTCTTGCCTTCGAACGGGATACCTCGAATCCCGGCCGCCTTCTCAATTTCAGCAAGGGCATAAGGATTGTTCAAAATATTTTGTCGATCAACAGAGGAATTGGTCAGGTCTTTGTTCATAATATCCACTTACAAGGATGTGTTCGGGTTACCATCCTTGGCATCTAAAAAGTTTTAATTCAGTGCTAGGCAAGATGGATTTGCTTGTAGTCATAATCAGGATCTGGGTCTAAGGTGCCAAACAATTGCATGATTTCCTGTTGTTTACGGCGATTAATGAATTCGCGTAATGCCATGACAACCGTATCTTCTTTGCTTGCAAAGTGTCCCAAGGCGAGTGCTTCATTAATTAACGTGTCATCAATAGCAAGGTGGGTTGTCATAATAGGGCCTCCTTAAAGGTAGCGTTTGTTAAATCGTTTTAATCTCGGTATTCGGCGACAGCAATTTAAAAATCTGCCCGATGTTGATTTTAACACTGTCGCTGGCGAAACCGGCATCGCGGAACACCGCCCGTCGCGGATGACCTTGGCTAAGTTTTTATCGTTCCCACGCTCTGGCGTCACTGCCATTAAGTTAAGAGTTTAATGCAATAAAAACAATTAATTATGGATTTGTAGGTCGGGTTAGCGATAGCGTAACCCGACATTTGTTGCTGATTGCGTCGGGTTACGCTATCGCTAACCCGACCTACGAATGATTTGTAGCACAAAAATATAACCGTAACTACATGAATATTAATATTTATTCCTTAACTTAATAGCAGTGACGCTCTGGCGTGGGAACTATATCTGCTTTCAAATCGTTTTAATCTCGGTATTCGGCGACAGCAATTTAAAAATCTGCCCGATGTTGATTTTAACACTGTCGCTGGCGAAACCGGCATCGCGGAACACCGCCCGTCGCGGATGACGTTGGCTAAGTTCCTTGACGAATGCCTCGTTAATATCTGAGTCGAAGCAGGCGGCCAGCGCATTGCCATCGACAAAGAACACGGTTTTACCGGCGATGATTTCTTGGGTGATGGGCAAGGTTAAATCCACGCCCCAATCGAGTAGGACTTGAAATAACAAGTCTTCGGGCGTGCGGTCATCTTTAATGTTATCGGTAAATTGGTTTAATTCGCCTTGTATCAATTGATCGGGTGTGTAGTAAACGTCCTTCATATTGGAGCTGTCGATTTTCAGCACACGGAAGCCGATGTCTAAATCAGGTGCGGTTAAGGCATTTGCTGCTTTGATTTTTTGCCCCGCACGGCGGATGCGTTCTTTGCCTATCTCGGCAATGGTTTGGTAGCCCGCTTTATAGGCTTCGCTTTTTTCGTCGCAGACTTCGGGCAGCTGTACCATGATGAACTTGCGCTTGCCGCCGTCTTCGGCGTTGAGCTGCATGACGGCGTGGGCAGTGGTGGCGCTGCCTGAGAAAAAGTCGAGGATAAGATCATCAGAACTCACTGAGATCTGGGAAATTCTCCTCAATAAAGCGGTAGGTTTCGGGTTATCGAATGGTGCAGATGTTTCAAAAATTTTCTTAAGCTCTTTCCTTGCAGCATCAGTGTGACCAACCTCATCATAAGACCAGTAGGTATTGGGAATAACACCTTGCTGAACTTCACTAAGGTAGCGTTTTAGCTGCGGTGCACCGTCTCCCTTTTGCCCAAAAAAAACCCTCCCTTCCGAAATCCATTCAGCCATTTTTGTTTTATTCGTCATCCAACAGCGTCCTTGAGTTGGGGGATATTTTTTTCCCGTAATTGGATTAGTGATTTCGTATAAATAGGACTCAGAAATTGTCTTAACAGTTAAATTATCTGATCGCCATAATCCTTTCCCGTCATTACTATCATATTTATAAAGCGAATCTTGTTTATCCGTTCTAGGCAGAAGAAACCGGTTAAATTCGAATGATTTTTGGTAAACAAGTATGTGGTCATGCATGGCAGGAATGCCTTTAGCATCATTGGATGCTGCATAGCGTTTATGCCAAATTATATTGGCAACAAAATTATCTTCCCCAAAAATCTCATCACACAACCGCTTTAAATTGGCTTGTTCATTATCATCAATCGAAATAAAAATAACCCCATCATCCCGCAACAGGTTCCGCGCCAGCTTCAAACGCGGATACATCATGCTCAGCCAGTCGGAATGGAAGCGGCCATTGGTTTCGGTATTGGCGACCATGCGCTGCCCGGCTTCGTCTTTCTGGTTGGAGCGCTGGAAATAACTGGCGGTGTCTTCGCTAAAATCGTCGTCGTAGATAAACTCCTTGCCGGTATTGTACGGCGGGTCGATATAGATCATCTTGACCTTGCCCAGATAGGTTTCCTGCAACAGTTTCAGCGCGTCCAGGTTATCGCCTTCGATATACAGGTTTTGGGTGCTGTCGAAATCCACGCTTTCCTCACGGCACGGGCGCAAGGTCTTGGCTATCGGCGCATTGGCGGTCAGCAAGGCTTCACGCTTGCCCGGCCAATTCAGTTGATAGCGTTCTTGCGCGCCGTCAACAACCGATGTGGCTAATTCCTGTTTGAGCAAATCAAAATCAATCGCCCGTTTCAGCACGCCTTGTTGATCCCGCGTTTCGGTCACGCAGTTGGGAAACAGCTCCGCCAGTTTTGCGATATTGGCTTGGGTAAAGTCGGGGCTGTGCAGTTTAAGTTTTTCAATGGTCATGGTGGTGTTTATGTTTTTATTTGTTTTCTGCTTGGTTAAGCAGTTCTAAACCGCGCTGCGCTTTGCTTAAGCCGTTACGCGCCCGCAATTCAAATTGTGTTTTAAAGTCAAATTCAGCCAGCATCAGTGTTGTTGCTTCTTCAAGTAAGGCATTGATGCTAACGCCCCGGCTTTTTGCTAATTCTTTTAGGCGTTTGTGTTTTGTATCCGGTAGACGAAAACTTAATGCACTCATAATTAACCTCGCTGTAAAAGTTGTTCAGGGGTGAGTACGGCAATCTGCGGAAATAATAATTCGCCGCTGGCTAAATCTTTGATGTTACGCGAAACGATACCCTGGGCATGACCTGCCACTGCCAGTTCAATCAGGTGATTATCACCTTCATCCCTAAGATTAGGTCGCCAACTGTAATAAATTTCAGTCCAGCGGCATGATGCCAGAAAAATATCGAGCAACTCGTTGCGTTCTTCTAAATTAAGGCGGCAACGCTCAAATAGGTCTTCACGATTAACTACATCGGTATATTCTGAAAATAAAGCCACGCCGATTAAAGGCTGATGTACTTTGCGTAAGCACGATGCAAGCACTGCCGTAGCAGAGCTTGAACCCATGCACGCGCCGACGAGGATATTGGTGTCAATAACAATAATCATGGCAAAATGGTATCACGATTGATACCACAAATCTGCAAAGTTGACGTGCGCGGTTTGCGTTTTTCTTCTGGTTCCCAAGCTCCAGCTTGGGAACCCAGTCTTGAAAGCTCCAGCTTTCTGTGTTTGGAAGCTAGAGCTTCCGGTTTGTGTTCCCAAGCTGGAGCTTGGGAACCAGATCAAAGTTGAACTTCATTCATAGCCGAATTATACTGCTTACAGGGTTTGTTACGGTGAAGCGCTCTTCGATACCGTAACCGATCAGCCCGCCCAGAGCGTTTGGGAGCGAGGGGCCTTTACCGGCCATAGACCAACACCCCTTCCCGCTGTTTGTTCAAATACTTCAAATCCCGCGTCGGGATAAACGTCCATCCCTCCAGCTGTCCCTTGTTAGCTTGGGCAATCAGCAGCAAACCTTCCTTATCGCCGGTATCGATGCGCTTGATCAACCAGATTATTCACCACGCCCGTATCACTTCAATCAATCCGGGCTGATCGAGGTAATTACGGGCGCTAGAATACCGCCAATGCTCCGGCAAATCCACATAACCGCGCTTTACTGGGTTTTGATGTATGTAATCCAGTTTTTGGCGCATAACGTCTTCGGATTCGATCAGTTGCGGATGATGGCCTTCTTCCCACACCTGATAGGTGCTTTGGGTTTTATGAGCGCGTTTAAACAGCGCCAGTATTTCCAAAACCCGTGATGATTGGCACTGTTGCAGATAATCAATCATTTGCTTAGCTGTCCAGGACTTAAAGCGTCCTGATTAGTAAGATGTTTCAGCCAGCGCCAAAATGGCTGTCATTCCGGCAGGGATTCCAACTTAAACTGAGAAACTTACAGATAACATCCCTCAAAGGGATGTTATCTGTCCCGGTTTAAGTGGAAAGCCGTAAATTGAAGGCTGCGGAGCATCCAGCTGAAGAATGCTTCTAATCAGGTAAAGCGTTGCATGTCGCGGCTTAAATCAGCTGATGCGGCTATCAGATGCAAGTGATTTTCCAGAATCACGTAACCATAAAGTTTAAAGTCTGCTTCTTGCTGCAAAAACCGCCAGCTATTTAGCACAATATTGACTGTTTCGGTACGGGTAAACAGCGGTTGCCATTGGTTGATCGTGGCGGTTAAAAAATGCGGATAGTCTGTGCTGTGAATGCGGTAGCGACTTCTAGGCATGTATGTATCTCATGATTTAGGAAGCTGGAGATTCCCTAGAGTGGGTTCCCAAGCTTGAGCTTGGGAACCAGCATGATTTTTATTTTTTTTACCATTCCATGCCTGTTGGTTTCCGGGTAAGGTAATTACGCCGTTATGAACGGTCGTTTGAAATTCGACTGCGTTCATGGTTTGCCCTGTTGGATTGATGGTTGCGATAGGGGTTAAGAGTACTGTCCTTACAGCAGATGTGCCAGTGCCTTTTCCGGCTGGAATAATTGTTTAATGCGGTCTTAATTATCGACCCTGCTACGTTATCCATGATTTATAATGCAGCAATTCACTCCATCAGACTTACCCACCCTTTTTATAAAATGGCCGACTCGAAAATTTATCTGAATGTTCCTTTTGCTCAAAAGGATGAGGCCAAAGCGCTAGGCGCAAAGTGGGACGCCATTCAAAAAAAATGGTTTGTCCCAGCGGACAAGGACATCGCGCCGTTTGCCCGATGGCAAGCTGAATCCTGTGCTGTGGCATCGCCAAGATCGAAAGCACCCTCTTCCGCTATCAAGTCTTCTGCTAAGAAGGTGAATGCCGGTGTCAAAACCCATGCAGCGGCTAAAGACTTTGTTGCCTATAACGGCGATACGCCGCCATGGGATTAATCTTCGATGCACTGACGCCGCATGGACAGATATTTGCTCCTCGGCAACTGCTCCTGCATCGCCTAAAAGCGCCTACTTTTGGTCACCACATCCATGTGGATTATGCAGGAGCTATTGCCAAGGCCATTTTTTAACGGCTGAGCATTGACAATGTATTTTGAATTAGCGGCCTTGGCCTATCTTATCGACATGCTTTTTGGCGAACTCCCCTGCAAACACCCAGTGGTGTTGATGGGCGGTTTTATTTCGGCGTTTGAACGGCGGTTTTACCGCGACCGGATTTTACCCGGTGCGCTATTGGTGACCGGCTTAATAGCATTGACCTTATTGATCAGCCTCACCCTGGTTTATCTATGCGGATTGTTGCCGGGCTGGATGTCACTGATAGTTTTAGCGGTACTTGCCTCCACCGGCCTAGCCATGAATATGCTGCACGAAAGCGTCGCCGCACTGTTGACCGCCGACCAACCCAAGCAGGCGTTAAGCTATCTGGTCAGCCGCGACACCCAAAACATGAGCGAAACCGAAGTCTATAAAGCCGGGCTGGAAACCTGGGCGGAAAACCTCAGCGACGGTGTTATCGCGCCGTTGTTTTATCTGCTGCTGTTCGGCTTACCTGGGATTGCGGTGTATAAAGCCATCAACACGATGGATTCGATGATCGGCTACAAAAGCGAACGCTATTTAAATTTTGGCAAAACGGCGGCGATAATAGATGATATAGCCAACATCATTCCTGCCCGGCTGACCGCTTTGCTGATTGTGGCATTGGCGGAAGACAAGCAACGCGCTTGGCAGTGCTTACGGCGCGATGGCGACAAACTGGAAAGCCCCAATGCCGGATTCCCCATTGCGGCCATGGCCGGAGCATTGGGCGTTGCCTTGGGTGGCGATGCCCGTTATCACGGACAAATCAAACATAAACCGACGTTGGGCTTGCCGGTCAATCCGGTCGATAAATCAACGTTAACTCAGGCATTACACATGAAAACAGCTATCAATCTGACGGTATTATGCCTGCTGGCAATTGGAATCTTATGGTCATGAAAACACTGTTTATCGGCGGAATAAAAAGCGGCAAGTCTCGGCTGGCGGAAGCGTTTGTTTTAAAGCAAGCGGTAACGGGCAAGCCGTATTATCTGGCAACTACCGAGTTTGTTGATGAGGAAATGCGGGCGCGAATCCTGATCCATCAGCAACGCCGCCAGGATTTATTTGCCACTATCGAAGAACCCGTTAAACTGTTTGATGCACTGAAAAAATGCACACGCCCGGTGTTGGTTGAGTGCGTGTCGATGTGGCTAAACAACCAGCTTCATCACAAAATTCCCGAAGCGGACATCTTGCAAGAGCTGGAAGCAGTGCTAAAGTTATCTTGTGACATGGTGCTGGTGCACAATGAAGTCGGGTTAAGTGTAATTGCTGACAACCGCTTGGCAAGACAGTTTGTTGATCTGTCCGGCAAAGCTGCGCAATTGATGGGGCAGCATTGCGATCAGGTGTTTTTTTGCAGCGCAGGCTTGAAGATAAAAATGAAATAGGTGCGGATTCCGTATCATTTAGTACGCTTAGTAACGCGTGCGAAATAAAGTTAACAAATGAGTATTATCAAGTAGTGTGGGGGCGACTTCAGTCGCCCCCACAGATGCTCAAGTTATTTCGTGCACGTTCCTTAACATATAAAGAGACAACCGTGAAAAATAGAGTCTGTAAACCCTTATTTAAACTGGCTTTAGCGCTGGTGCTTACCGGATGCGCGAGCAATCAGGCGGTTCAAACCGATGCGATTTTCCGCAATACCGGTGCTAATCCCAAGTATTCCCCTGAATATCAAGTACGGACTTTAACTGGGATTTACGCTAACTCGTTGCCGGTGCAAACCTTTATCCGGCGCATGGTGCTTCGGCATGGCTTTTCGGAAAGTTATTTGAACGGCTTGTTTTCGCAGGCCAAGCGTTTGGATTATGTCATGCGCTTGGAAAATACACCGCAATATCACGGCCCCAAACCAGATCATCCCAAGGTGGGCGGCTGGACTAGCTACCGCAAGCAATTTCTCACCGAGGCGCATATCAATAATGGCGTAGCCTTTTGGAGCAGCAATGCGGATGCAATCCAAAAAGCCAGCGTCACTTACGGCGTCGATCCCGAATATATTGTTGCGATTATCGGCGTGGAAACCTTTTTCGGTCGCAATGTCGGTAAAACCCACACTTTCGATGCCTTGACTACGCTGGCATTTGATACTCAGCGACGCGCCAAATTTTTTACCACGGAATTGGAAAATTTTCTGTTGATGACCCGCGAAGAAGGCTACGAGCCACTTAAGCCGGTCGGTTCCTGGGCGGGTGCCATGGGTTTAGGTCAATTTATGCCCAGCAGTTTTCGGAGTTTGGCGGTTGATTTTAATCACGATGGACATCGCAATCTTTGGGATCAGTACGATGCGATCGGTAGCGTAGCGAATTATTTTTCGCATAACGGTTGGCAAAACAATAGGCCGGTGGCGGAACAGGTCAAAGGCCACGGCGGCGAGTCAACTATTGAGTTGAGCGCAATTAACGGCAGTGAATACTGGCGCGTTCATCCCAATTTCAAGGTGATCAAGAAATACAATAACAGCGATAAATACGCAATGGCGGTGCATCAATTGGCGCAGGCTATTAAGCAGCGGTATTTGTAAGTTACAAGCGGTGGGCAAACCTTGCCCACCCGCTTTATACGATTTTTTAATGCGCAATATCGTGATGCCATTTCGGCATCATAATAATACAGTTTGGGTTAAGCCCTTGTTTCTTAAATGTATCGATGCTGGCTATGACTTCCTGTTTATTCAGGTCGATTACGCTGATCGAACCATCGCTCATATCCGGCAAATTTAAAAAGCTGTTCTGCACGAAGGCATACTGTTCATCGGGAGAAAGCACCACATGGTGTGCGCCGCCAGCAGTGGGTATCGCCTTGATTAAGGTCGGTTTCAGCTTGGATTGGCTGATGTCGAAGATGTTGAAATGACCGGGATTTGCGGTGGTGATGTACATCCGGTCATTTTTATCATTAAAGTAGATTTCCAACGGCACGCCTTGTTTGACGGCATTAAAGTCGAAGGCTTGCTGGAAATCAAAATCCTTGTTACCCGCATTCCAAGTACCCGTCCAAAGCCCGCCGCCGAACATGGTGTTGATATAGGCCAGTGGTGGATTTGATCCGGGCAGGAAAACCGCCTCTACCGGTGCTGAACCTGAAGGTGACGGTTTATCGGATAATTTATGGCTGGATAATACCTTGCCGCTGGAAGCTTCGATAACGGTTACGGTTTCCCCAGCATCGCCCAAGTCGGACGGACGCACGGTGCTGGTGACTATAATGCGGTCGATGTCATCATTCAGACTGATGCCGTGCGGATAGCGGATAAAAGCATTTTCCGAATTGGCGGCAATCACTTTAATCTGTTTGTCGGTCTGCGCATCGCCGACAATCACGTTGCTTGAACCCATGCAGGTCATGTACCAAGTCTTGTTGTCTTTAGAAAAAACCACATCTTCACCGACTTTACAGTCCGGCACATCGATTTTTTTAGGTTGGTAAGGAACATGGGTCATGTCCATGACGTGCAGCGCACCGTTGCCTAAAGAGGTGATGTAGGCTTTGCTGAGGTCTTTGTTGTAGAAGATATGATGGGCGACTAAATCGGTCGGCAGCGGAATGTCATTAAGGATTTTTGCAAAGTTAAGCGAGGCGGGATCAACGTCGATGATCGCAATGCCTTCACGTCTTGGCGTTTGCCCCGGTTTGCTTTCGTAATTAACCATCGCCAATATCTGTGCATAGCTTAGCCCAGGGCAAAGCAGCGCCGTATAAATAAGCAGGGAGCAAGCGAGTTTTAGTGTGTTTTTTGTAGTCATCGTAGTTTCTCTGATGATTTGTTGGTTGACGATGCTGGGCGCTCCCAATACTGTTAAGTTATTAACTGATGGCATTGGGAGCTGTATGTTGCCTGGCTAAGGGATCATTCCGCAGTAGTGGGGTCTATCATGGATCTGATCCGGGAAATGCGGTTGGCCGGGAATCCGCCCTTTTCGGCATGTTCCCTAACGGTTTCTTCATCCGGCGCGATGTAGACGCAATAGACTTTATCGTCGGTCACATAGCTTTCCACCCACTGGATTTTAGGCCCCATTTCGCAAAGGATGCCGCATGATTTTTGCGAAATGTCTTGCAGTTCACGGTAAGCTAATGAACCTGCGCCGGGGATTTCACGTTCGATAATATATTTTGGCATGTCTGTTTCTCCTGGTTAATGGTAAAAATGATGGGTCGGTTTTTTAAAGCGTAATCAAGATTGCGCTTTAAAAAAATCCCCTAATAACTCCCGGTCACATTGTTTAAGCGGCGAGGATCATTTTGTCGCATTCCCGCGCTCCAGCGTCGCGGGGAAATGATAAGAATTTACCACGAAGACACGAAGGATACGAAGTTTATACTTTTCGTATCCTTCGCGGTGAACATTTATTTATCGGTATATTGATGCCCCATAACAACAGGGTTTGGTATCATACGCCGCTACCTCTACTTAACAGGAAACAACATGGGAAACCAGGTTGAACGCGAACAATTAAAGTCGGATCTTATCCTCCCCTGGGCCATGGTCGGCATGATGCTGGTCATGCTGGTGACTTATATTGTTATTTGTCAGGTCATGGGCGGACGATTGCAACAGCCGTTGCCGGAAGCTCAGCGGGTGCTGATCAGGACGGTATTTTACGTTATTGCGATTGCGACATTTCCGCTGACTAACCTGATCCGGCACATCCAGCTCAGGTTGAATCAAACCATGCCTTGTTCCCGCACGGCGAATGGCGCAGTTGCTATAGCAAAAAGCCGTTATCTGGTGACTATCATCGTTTCCATGGCGCTGGTTGAAGTGGTCGGTGTTTTTGGTCTGGTCATGTTCATATTGGGCGATGGTTTCAACACCTTGTATATCTTCACCGGACTGTCGGCGCTGGGACTGTTTTTATATCGCCCCAAAGCCGATGAGTATGCCGAAATAATCGAAGCAATCGCCGCACAAAACCATGAATAATTTACTAGCCGACGCTGACATCTGCGTTAAATGCGGTTTATGTCTGCCGCATTGCCCCACTTACAACAAAACCCAAAACGAAAACGAGTCGCCGCGAGGCCGTATTGCCTTAATTCAAGCCTGGGCGGGCGGTCATCTGGAAGCGTCGAAAAAACTGGTTGAGCATATCGACAACTGCCTGTTATGCCGTTCCTGCGAACGGGTTTGCCCGGCCGTGGTGCCTTATGGGCGGCTGATTAATGATTTTCGCGCACAAATCAGGGCGAAACGGAGTTTTACGCTGGCGGTGTCTCTGTTGAAAAGAGTGTCACACAATAAAACCGCCATTCGTTTGGCGCAATCGGGTTTACGGATTTATCAAGTTACCCTCTTGCAAAAAACCGCGCGAATGCTCAGATTGCCTGGATTATTCAGGCTGGATAAAATCGACCGGCTATTGCCCGATTATCACAAACCGACTCCTTTGGCGCCGTATTATCCGGCGACTGCCAGGGATGGCGGAAGTGTCGCAATCGATAGGGAACCGATGCGACCAACTACCGAAGTGAAGGGGTGTGTAGGCTTGTTCATCGGGTGCATGGGGGCTTTATTGGACTATGAAACCGTCAATGCAGCAATCAAAGTGTTAACTGCGGCCGGATTTAATGTGGCTATACCTGAACAGCAGACCTGTTGCGGCGCGCTGGATTTGCATGACGGCGATAATGAAACCTACGAGCAGCTTGCCGCAATTAATTGCAGCGCTTTTGCAGATAAAAACCTGGATGCGATAGTGACTATCGCCAGCGGTTGCGGCAGTCAATTGCAGGAATATCGGCAGGCTGATTTTGCCGGAAAAGTGGTCGATATTAGTCAGTTTTTAATCAAAGCAGGCTGCGACCTCAGCGATCAGCTACTGCCATTGGCCACACCGGTATCTTTGCATACGCCGTGCTCGTTAAAAAATGTCATGCGCGAGGAACAAGGAGCGTTAAAGCTGTTGCAGCAAATCCCTGGTATTAAAATAACCCCGTTGCCTGCGGAGATACAATGCTGCGGCTCGGCGGGCAGTTATATGCTGGATCATCCGCAAATGGCGCAAGCGTTGTTAAGCGACCTGTTGGTGGTGGCTTTGGAACAGCAACCCGGCTATCTGGTTAGCTCCAATATAGGCTGCGCTTTGCATATATCAGCAGGGCTAAGAGAGCGTGGAGTGGCGCTTGAAGTGCTTCATCCTGTTGTTTTAATCGCACGGCAATTAAAGTAAAGACAGAAGGCTAAAGACTGTGCCTTTCACCTAACTTTCAGAGCTGAATTATAATTGATGCGTTTTTTGGTGAATTGGATTTAACTATGCGGCAAACAATAAAGGCAAAATACGAGCTTCGTTTGTACGAGCTTAAAAAAGCGGCAAATGAATTTCTTGAGTTCACCGAAAATTTAACGCTACTTCAAGCGGTTAATGAAAAAGCGCAGGAGATGGTTCAGGCGGTTGATGCCTTGCAGCAGTTGTTGCAGCAGGACTTTGTTGTCAATGCGCTGGTTAATGCGGCTAATGCTTCCGAGGCTGCGGTACTGCTTGATGAGATTGTCGATACCGATGTGGTGAGCGAGCTGGAGGCTTATGTGCTGTCTGCGGCAGAAGGCATTGAAAATCCCGATGTGACGCAGTTTTTAACCGAGGTGATGGACAAAGTCGAGCGTAAATATAACCGACTGCTTGAAAAGGCACATGCTTATAACGCGCTGCTTAAAGGTTAGCTTTGTCGGTTTAATGATTGCGTTGAACGGAAAATATCGCCAATAAAGTCAGTGCTTGTTTGTATTCGGAATCAGGCAGGACGCTTAATGCGGCAATCGCTTTTTGAGCTTCCTGGTCGGCGCGTTGTTCTGTGTAATCAATGGCTTTAGTGCTTTTTACGATGGCGTAAACCTCGTTGAAAGCATCGCGATCGCCATTTTTGATCGCATCAATAATGATCTTTGCCTCGCTTTCGCTGCCGTTTTGAATGGCGTAAATCAGCGGTAAAGTCGGTTTGCCCTCGGCAAGGTCATCGCCAAGATTTTTGCCCATTTCATCAGTGCTGGATTTGTAATCGAGCGCATCATCAATCAATTGAAAGGCGATACCCAGATGCTGGCCGTATTCTGCCAAACCTTGTTCGATTTCAGCCGATGCTCCGGCGATAACGGCGGCCAATTTAGTCGCGGCACTGAATAAAATAGCGGTTTTCCTGGCAATAACTTCGAGATATTTTTCTTCGGTGGTCTCGGGATTATTGCAGTTTAACAATTGCAGTACTTCGCCTTCGGCAATGGCGGTGGTGGTTTTCGACAGGATTTCCATTACTCGCATATTGCCGGTGCGCACCATCATTTCAAATGCGCTGGAATAAAGGTAATCGCCGACCAATATGCTGGCCGAGTTGCCCCAGACGGCATTGGCGGATTTTTTGCCGCGCCTGAGGTCGGAGTCGTCAACAACGTCGTCATGCAGCAGGGTGGCGGTGTGGATAAATTCAATGACCGCCGCCATAAGCAGGTGGTTATCGCTGGCGCCCCCCAGCGCCTTGGCCGCCAGTAACAACAGCATGGGGCGTAATCTTTTGCCGCCGCTGCCGATTATGTAATGGCTCATCTGGTTGATCAAGACGACATCGGAACACAACTCGTTAATAATGAGCTGATCGACGGCTTTGGCCTCAGCGGTAGTTAATTTCTTAATTGAATCAAAATTAATAGGAGCAGGAGCGTTAGCGGGGGATTGTGAATGCGATGCCATTATCTAGTGCTGCGTGTAAGTTTGGGTTACTTTTCATGGCAATAGCTATGAAAATCAAAGTCTGTTAAGCTATTATAGCTTAATAAAGCGTTAATCGCCCATGCTATTGAATGAGTGGAAAGATGGCAATGGCTTTTTGCGCTATGTTGATAAAATTTTTATACTGTCGGTTTAATTTAGATTGACTTGTCCCTGTTTTAAAAATATAATTTTTTGTTCACTTTAAACAGATTAATGCTTGATGGAGCTTGCGCCGATGTATGCGGTAATTCAAACAGGTGGTAAACAGTACCGCGTAGAAGAAGGTACTTACTTAAAAATAGAAAAACTGGAGCTAGGCGAAGGCGACAGCATTGAGTTCGATAAAGTGCTGATGATTCAGTCTGACGATGCTGTTAAAATTGGCATGCCTTTTATCGAAGGCGGCAAAGTTACAGCGACTGTCCTGTCTCAAGGCAGGCATAAAAAAGTCAAAATTATTAAATTCAAAAGACGTAAGCACCATATGAAACAAATGGGGCATCGTCAGTACTATACAGAAATCCAGATTACTGGCATTTCTGCTTAAGATATTAGGAGTTACAAATGGCTCATAAAAAAGCAGGCGGCAGTACTCGTAACGGACGCGATTCTCATGCGAAACGATTAGGTGTTAAGCGTTACGGTGGCGAGACTGTGACGGCAGGCAGTATTATCGTTCGTCAACGTGGAACCCAATTTCACGCAGGTGTTAACGTAGGTTGCGGAAAAGATCATACCTTGTTTGCAACAGCTGATGGTCAAGTGGTTTTTAAGGTTCAAGGACCTAAAAACCGCAGATTTATCAGTATTGTTGCTGCTGCGTAAGTTAGTCGGCTGTATCGCGCAACAGGTCGGCGAGACAGTTAGGTCGGGTTAATGTATCCGGCAACTTTAAAAAAGCTCCGCCGTTATGGCGGGGCTTTTTTTGTTTTTATCGATTGAGTTTGAAGTTTGGCGGCGTGTGATTTATGAGATTTGTTGACGAAGCGGAAGTTCGCGTAGAAGCGGGCGATGGCGGCAATGGTACTATCGGCTTTCGGCGCGAGAAGTACATTCCGATGGGCGGCCCGGACGGCGGCGATGGCGGCGATGGCGGCAGTGTTTATCTGATTGCAGCAGAGAATGTCAATACCCTGGTGGATTTTCGGTATCATGCCGTACACAGGGCGCAGCGCGGACAGAACGGCATGAGCCGTAATTGCACCGGCAGAAAAGGCGACGATTGTTTTGTGCTGGTGCCGCTCGGAACCCAGGTTTCCGATGCGGAAACGGGTGAGGTCATCGGTGATTTAACCAAAGTCGGCGAAACCTTGCTGGTTGCTCAAGGCGGTTTCCACGGCCTGGGTAATACTCGCTTTAAAAGCAGCATTAATCGTGCGCCACAAAAAGCCAGCAAAGGCAGCGAAGGCGAGCACCGCAGGCTTAATCTGGAGCTGACGCTGATTGCCGATGTCGGCCTGTTGGGCATGCCCAATGCCGGAAAATCCAGCTTGATACGCTCGGTATCGGCGGCAACACCCAAGGTTGCCGACTATCCGTTTACGACCCTGCATCCCAACCTAGGCGTGGTTAGCGTCGATGATTTGCGCAGCTTTGTTATTGCCGATATTCCCGGCGTGATTGAAGGGGCAGCAGAAGGTGCTGGGCTAGGCTTGCAGTTCCTGAAGCATTTGCTGCGCACCGGATTGTTGCTGCATCTGATTGACGTCGAGCCTTACGAAAGCATGGAATCGCCGGTACAGGCAGCCAAGAAAATAATTCATGAAGTCGAGAAATGGAGCGATGAGCTAGCCGCTAAGCCGCGCTGGCTGGTGCTGAACAAAATAGACCGCTTGCCCGCCGACGAAGTCGATCAGCATTGCCAAGCTATTGTCGATGAGATGGAGTGGGCCGGGCCGGTCTTTAAAATTGCAGCAATTAACGGCAGCGGCACGAGAGAGCTTATGTTCGCCATTATGAACTTTTTGGAACAGCAGCGGCGGGAAAAAAGTGAGCAGGGCTGATTTTGCCAACGTTAAGCGAGTCGTCGTCAAAATAGGCAGCTCCTTGCTGACTAAGGGCGGTCTTGGTTTGGATAAGACCGCCATCGCCGGTTGGGTCGAGCAAATGGCCGGTTTAAGGCAGCAATCTATAGATGTCATACTGGTTTCTTCGGGTGCCGTAGCGGAAGGCATGTCCCGTCTAGGCATGAAAGTGCGTCCCAAGACCTTGCATGAGTTACAGGCAGCGGCGTCGGTCGGTCAAATGGGCTTGGTGCGCGTTTTTGATGATAACTTTCAGCAGCATCAACTGCATGCGGCGCAGGTGTTATTAACCCATGACGACTTGTCGGACAGGCAGCGCTATTTAAACGCCAGAAGCACGCTACTTACTTTGCTCAAGCTGGGCGTAGTGCCGGTTATTAATGAAAATGACGCGGTGGCAACCGAAGAAATCCGCTTTGGCGATAATGATACGCTGGCGGCATTGGTGGCTAATCTGGTCGAGGCCGATCTGCTAATTATTTTGACCGATCAACAAGGCTTGTTTACAGCCGATCCTGGCTTAAATCCCGATGCGAAGCTAATTTCCGAGATCAGCGTTAACGATGGCCGGCTGGATGCAATGGCTGGCGACAGCCGTAGCGGTTTGGGTCGGGGCGGCATGTGCACCAAAGTGCGGGCGGCTCGACTGGCGTCGAGATCCGGCACGGCAACAGTCATTGCTGCAGGCGCTGCCGACAATGTTCTTACCGCCGTCATTGCCGGAGCTGATTTGGGTAGTTATTTATTGCCGGATATAGAGCCGTTGGTGGCAAGAAAACGCTGGCTTGCCGGGCAATTGCAGGTTAAGGGGCTGTTGGTTCTGGATGCGGGTGCGGTCAGGATGTTGAAGCATGAGGGTAAAAGCTTGCTGGCTGTCGGCGTTAAGTCGTTGTCGGGTCGGTTTGAGCGCGGTGAGTTGGTTTCTTGTGTGGATGAAAATAACCAGGAAATCGCGCGCGGACTGGTTAATTACGGCGCTGTCGATGCCCAGCTGATAGCAGGCAAGAGCAGTTCAGAGTTTGAGAATATTCTTGGCTACTTCGACGATTCGGAGCTGATACATCGGGATAACCTAGTGATAATTTAAGCTAGATTGGCAGGCAATAAAAAAGGCCGTAACTCAATGAGTCCGGCCTTTTTTATTGGGTAACGCTAAGCAATTAAGCGATAGCTTTTACCTTTGCATTTAGTCTGCTTTTACCGCGCGCAGCTTTATTCTTGTGAATAAGGCCTTTAGTGACTGCAGAATCGATAATCGGCACAGCAGTGTTGTAGGCGACTTGCGCTTTTTCTTTGTCGCCCAGTTTAACTGCGGCAAGGATTTTTTTTATGAAGGTGCGTAATTTGCTACGTTGTCCTGCGTTGCGAATACGGCTTTTTTCCGCTTGTCGCGCACGCTTTTTAGCTTGTGCTGTATTAGCCATAGGTTTTCGATTCTTAGTGTAAGTTAATTAAGCCTTACATTATCTTTATAAATGCTATTATTGTCAAATATTTTTAATGTGTCACAGCAGGAGCGGCGTTGAGCAGGCAGCTTTTTAAATCGACCGTGGTTGTCGGTAGCATGACCTTGATTTCACGTATCCTCGGGTTTGTTCGGGATATGTTGATTGCACAGATTTTCGGCGTTGATTCGGCCACCGATGCTTTTTTTGTTGCGTTTAAGATTCCCAATTTTTTACGGCGTTTATTTGCAGAAGGTGCTTTTGCACACGCTTTTTTACCCGTGCTATCCGATTACAAAGAGCGTGGCAGCAAAGTTGCGTTAAAACAGTTTATCGATAAAACGGCGGGTACTCTGTCGGTGTTTTTGCTATTGATTACGGTGGTCGGTGTGGTTGCCGCCCCTGTATTAATCATGTTGCTGGCTCCCGGTTTTATGTGGCAGGGAAGCCAGTACGAGCTGTCCGTCCAACTGTTGCAGATTACCTTCCCATACTTGTTTTTTATTGCTTTGGTGGCTTTTTCCGGCGGCATTTTAAATGCGCACGGAAAATTTGCCATCCCCGCGTTAACGCCGGTTTTTCTCAATATTTGTATGATTGCCGCTGCAATCTGGCTTGCGCCATTGATGGACGAACCGGTTACCGCACTGGCCTGGGGTGTTTTTGCAGCGGGTATCGTGCAGTTGTTGTTTCAGCTGCCCGCGTTAATGCGCTTAGGTCTGATGCCGAGACCAAGACTGGGCTTTAATGACTCGGGCGTTAAACGGATTATAAGTCTGATGCTACCGGCCATTTTTAGCGTTTCAGTGACGCAGATTAATTTGTTGCTGGATACCTTGATTGCCTCGTTTTTAACCGTTGGCAGCGTGTCCTGGTTGTATTATTCCGACCGGTTGGTGGAGTTTCCATTGGGAGTTTTGGGTATTGCGCTGGCAACGGTCATTTTGCCGAGTTTATCCAAAAGCCATGCGGCGGAAGACACCGCTGCTTTTTCAAATGCGTTGGACTGGGGCTTGCGACTGGTTGTTCTGATAGGGTTTCCCGCAACCATCGGTTTGCTGTTGCTGGCCGAACCGATGCTGTCGACACTGTTTCAATATAATGAATTCGGTGTCAGCGATGTGCATTTTGCAGGAATGAGTTTGAAAGCTTATTCGGTGGGCTTGTTGGGTTTTATTCTGATCAAGGTGCTGGTGCCGGGCTTTACTTCGCGCGGCGATATGAAAACGCCGGTTCGGTACGGGGTTTACTCCATGATAGTCAGTTTAGCCTTGAATCTGGTGCTGGTTTTCCCGCTGGCGCATGCCGGACTGGCTTTGGCGACCTCCTTGGGTGCTTTCTTTAACGCCGCTTTGTTGCTGAGAAAATTGCAAAAAGACCGGGTCTATCAACCGGCAAACGGCTGGGGGGTGTTTTTTGTCCGGGTGTTGCTGGCCGGTGGCGCAATGTCGGCAGGACTGTATTATTTTGTCGATGCCGATTGGTGGAATCACTGGGATTCAACGGCGCGCGTGATCAACCTGATGAAATGGATAGGGATAGGCTTGGTAGTTTATACGGCAACACTGTTGCTAACGGGCTTAAGGCTAAAGCATTTGACCGGTCAGCGGTCGAAATAAGAACGGTGTATCTGGCGATGTAACTCTGTAGGGTACGCTGTGCGTACCTTATTGGGTTTTTGCGGTATGATTGAAAACGGTACGCACGGCGTACCCTACGGGACTTAAACCCGCTTGGATTTTTACAAGCGGGTTTTTTATGGACGATTGTTTTGAATATTGTGCGTCGCCTAATGCGCCTACTTTTGGCGATTGGCGGTTTGCTATCGCGAAACCGCCCTACAAACTACGAACTGATTTTCCCCGATTTAAATTTAACCCTGCGTCAACCTAACTTCCGCTTCGCGGTATTTTGCCGCGCAGTACTCGGCCACTTCGGCGGGTAAATGCGGGCCGGGCGCGGTTTTATTCCAATCCAGCGTTTCCAGGTAATCACGGATATATTGTTTGTCGAAACTGGGCGGGCTGATGCCTACCTGATATTGGTCGACAGGCCAGAAGCGTGATGAATCGGGGGTTAAGACCTCATCGATCAGGTATAAAACGCCGTTATCATCGACGCCGAATTCGAATTTGGTATCGGCAATAATAATGCCTCGATCTTTGGCGTAGGCGGCGGCTTCCTTGTACAGTTTCAGGCTGGCGTCGCGCACTTTTTCCGCCAAGTCCCGTCCCATCAATTCGACGGTTTTTTCAAAAGAGACATTCTCGTCATGCTGATCCACTTCGGCTTTTGTCGATGGGGTATAAATAGGTTCAGGTAATTGCTGCGCCTGTTGCAAACCTTCGGGTAATTTAATGCCGCAGACCGCGCCGGATTTTTGGTAATCTTTCCAGCCGGAGCCGATCAGGTAACCGCGCACAATAGCTTCAACCGGCAGCGGGTTTAATAATTTGACGACGATAGCGCGGCCTTCAATCTGCGCACGCTCGGCGGCATCGGGAACGACTTGTTCTAGCGGAATGTCGGACAGGTGATTGGGCATGACGTGCTTCAATTTTTCAAACCAAAAATTGGACACGTTGGTTAAAACACGGCCTTTGCCGGGAATCGGATCGGGCAAAATCACATCGAATGCGGACAGCCGGTCGGTGGTCACAATCAGCATGTGCTGATCGTCGATGTCGTAAATGTCCCGCACTTTGCCGCGGGCGCGGAGCTTTAAAGACGACAGTGTTGATTGGTATAGGGCTTCTGGAGCGGTCATAAGTTCTCTCTGGGGAGTAAAATAGGGCGATTTTATCAGTTATTAGGGAGGCCACAGTGTTCTATAAGCCACAGTTGGAGGGTATGGAGGCCGTTCCATTGCGGTGTTAGGCCAATATTTCTAGCGGAACATATCCTTATTAACCGCTTTTTCCATAGCCATTTTTGCAGTAATCATGCCTTTATCAATCAGTTCTTTCATATTTTGATCCAGCGTTTGCATGCCGTCTCTGCGTCCGGTTTGAATCGCGGAATACATTTGCGCCACTTTGGCTTCACGAATCAGGTTCCTGATCGCCGAGGTGCCGACCATGATTTCATGTGCAGCAACGCGGCCACCGCCGATTTTTTTCAGTAAAGTTTGCGAAATAACCGCCTGCAAGGATTCGGAAAGCATGGACCGGATCATGTCTTTTTCTGCGGCAGGAAACACGTCGATAATACGGTCGATGGTTTTAGCGGCCGAGGTCGTATGCAAAGTGCCGAACACAAGGTGGCCGGTTTCCGCTGCGGTCATCGCCAGTCGGATGGTTTCCAGATCGCGCATTTCGCCGACCATAATAATATCGGGATCTTCACGCAGCGCTGAACGCAACGCCTCATTAAAACCGTGGGTGTCGCGATGGACTTCTCGTTGGTTAATCAACGATTTTTGGCTGGTATGCACAAACTCGATAGGGTCTTCTACAGTGAGTATGTGCGCGTAATCATTGTAGTTAATATGATTAATCATCGCCGCCAGCGTAGTTGACTTGCCGGAGCCGGTAGGGCCGGTCACCAGAACCAGACCGCGCGGTTTTTGGCATAATTCTTCAAAAAACTTGGGGGCTTTTAATTCTTCCAGGCTCAATATTACTGAGGGAATCGTCCTGAATACAGCCGCCGCGCCACGCTCCTGGTTAAATGCGTTAACACGAAATCTAGCAACACCCGGCAATTCGAACGAGAAATCGGTTTCCAAAAACGCCTCATAATCTTTGCGTTGCTTGTCATTCATAATGTCATAAATCAGCGCATGCACTTCCTTATGTTCCAAGGCAGGAATATTGATGCGTCGAATATCGCCGTCAACCCTGATCATAGGCGGCAGCCCCGCCGATAAATGTAAATCTGACGCTTTGCTTTTAGCTGAAAAAGCCAGTAATTCGGCAATATCCATAACATCCTCTAGAAGGCAAAAATAAAAATATTCTTATACCATAGTTCATCTTTTTGTTTTTTGAATGTTGCCGTTGTGTTGGTTTTAGTAGGAAATTGTTGTCTAATAATTGACAGCCAACTGACCACGGACAACCCATGACCACTATAACTCAACAACTCGAACAACTACGCACCCAAATTAGCGACGCAGAGCTTGCCTACAACCGTCAGCCCGGCTCGGTGCTGTTGTTGGCCGTCAGTAAAACCAAACCGGCCGAAGATATTGCCGCCGCCTATCGATCCGGGCAGCGCCATTTCGGTGAGAATTATTTGCAGGAAGCCTTGAGAAAGCAACAGGAACTGGGTGCCTATGCCATTACCTGGCATTTTATCGGCCCCATCCAATCCAATAAAACCAAGGCGCTAGCGACACATTTTGACTGGGTGCATAGCGTGGACAACTTAAAAATAGCCTGGCGCCTGAGTGAACAGCGCCCGTCGCATTTGCCGCCGTTAAATATTTGCCTGCAAGTCAATATCAGCGATGAACCAAGCAAGTCCGGCATCACCCTGGCTGAATTGCCCGAGCTGTGCGATCGGGTCGCCAAACTACCCAATTTAAAGTTGCGTGGCGTCATGGCGATACCTGCCCCGCAACAGGATTTTAAACGGCAACGCCAACCTTATAGAGTGCTTTATCAGGCTGTTGCAAAGCTGGGGCAGCCTGGGTTGGATACTTTCTCATTCGGCATGACCGGGGATTTAAAAGCCGCGATTGCCGAAGGCTCGACTATCGTCAGAATCGGCACCGCGCTGTTCGGCGAGCGGGACACTGCTGACAAAAATCCAGTTTAATCTGGCATTGTTCCGCATAATGTAACAGAGGCGATTGCAAGTTTAATCCGTTCTATTACAAAAATATCAGCTACTTTTTTATCGCTTTAAAGCCAATGTCGGTACGGTAATAAATACCATCCCAATGGATGCTATTGGCTAGCGCATAGGCTTTGCTTTGGGCTTCTTTAATGTCATGACCTAAGGCGCATGCGCATAATACCCGTCCGCCAGCTGTGACGAGATCAGCGCCGACTTGCCGGGTGGCGGCATGAAACACTTTGCTGGTTTCTTGCACATTTTCAGGCAAACCGGAAATAACCGCGCCGCTTTGATAGGCGTCAGGATAGCCACCGGCTGCTAATACCACGCCTAATGCGGCGCGTTCGTCCCAGTCGCTGTCGGTTTGATCGAGATTTCCCGCTAGGGCGGCTTCGCAAAGCTCCACCAAATCGCTTTTTAAACGCATCATGATCGGCTGGGTTTCAGGGTCGCCAAAGCGGCAGTTGTATTCCAACACTTTAATAGAGCCATCGGTAGAAATCATCAAACCGGCGTACAGGAAACCGGTGTACGGCATTCCGTCATCAGCCATGCCTTTTAAGGTCGGCTCGATCACGTCACGCATGACCCGGCGGTGTATTTCAGGAGTGACGACGGGAGCAGGGGAATAAGCGCCCATGCCGCCGGTGTTGGGGCCTTGGTCGCCGTTATCGCGGGCTTTGTGATCCTGGGAAGTGGCCATCGGCAAGGTGTGTTTGCCATCGGCAATTACAATAAAACTGGCTTCTTCACCGGTCAGGAATTCTTCGATGACCACACGGTTTCCGGCTTCGCCAAACACATTGCCCGATAGCATATCGTCAACGGCCGAGATGGCTTCCTGTTCGGTTTGGGCAACGATCACGCCTTTGCCCGCCGCCAGGCCGTCGGCCTTGACCACGATCGGTGCGCCTTGCTGTTTTATATAGGCGATGGCTTGTTGCTTGTCGGTAAAAGATTGGAAGGCGGCGGTCGGGATGTGGTGGCGGATCATGAAGTCTTTGCAAAAAGTCTTCGAGCCTTCCAGTTGCGCGGCTTTTGCGGTCGGGCCAAAGCACTTGAGACCGGCTTGTTGAAACAGGTCGACGATACCTAACACCAGCGGCACTTCGGGGCCGATGATGGTCAGGTCGATGGCTTCTTTCTGGGCGAATGCCAACAGCGCGGCAATATCGGTGGCCTCGATGGCGATGTTTTCGACCGACGGTTCCAGCGCGGTTCCGGCATTGCCGGGCGCGACAAACACTTTTTCGACTTTAGGAGATTGTTGGACTTTCCATGCGAGGGCGTGTTCACGGCCGCCGCTGCCGACGATGAGGATTTTCATAGGAATATCAGGTTCAAGGTTAAAAAACGCAAGGCTAAAGGCTAAAGGCTAAGTGATGTGTTTTTCGCCTTTTGCCCTTCGCCTAAAATCAATGCCTAAAATGCCGCATACCGGTAAACACCATTGCGATGTTGTGCTCATCGGCTGCGGCTATGACTTCATTATCCCGCATCGAGCCGCCGGGCTGTATGACGGCGGTGATGCCGGCTGCGGCCGCGGAATCTATGCCGTCCCGGAACGGAAAAAAAGCGTCTGAAGCCATCGCCGAACCCGGAACATCCAGGCCTGCATCGGTAGCTTTGATACCGGCGATTTTGGCCGAATAGACCCGGCTCATTTGCCCTGCGCCTACACCGATAGTTTGGCCGTTTTTGCAGTAAACAATCGCATTGGACTTGACGAATTTGGCGACTTTCCAGGCAAACAGCAAATCAGCCAATTCCTGTTCGGTTGGGGCGCGTTTGCTGACTATTTTGAGGTCGGTAGCATTGATTTCACCGAGGTCTTTGTCTTGAACCAGCAAGCCACCGGCAACGCGTTTAAAATCGAGGGACGCGGGGCTGACATTGTCCCAAGCGCCGCACTCTAACACCCGGATGTTTTGCTTTTCGGCCAGCACGGATTGTGCTGCGGTGCTGATCGACGGCGCAATAATGACTTCGACGAATTGGCGCTTGACGATTTCAGCGGCGGTTGACTCGTCCAGCTCCCGGTTAAAGGCGATAATGCCGCCGAATGCCGAAGTCGGGTCGGTGGCATAAGCCTTGTCGTAAGCGTCAAGCAAGTTGCCTGCCTGGGCTACGCCGCAGGGATTGGCGTGCTTGACGATAACGCAGGTGGGCTGGTCGCCGAACGATTTGACGCATTCCAGCGCGGCATCGGCATCGGCGATATTGTTGTAGGACAGCTCCTTGCCTTGCAGCTGCTTGGCGGCGGTAATCGTGCCATTAGCCGGGGTTTTTTCGCGATAGAAAGCCGCGTTCTGATGCGGATTTTCACCATAACGCAGGGTCTGGTTATGATAAAACTGAAAGTTCAGCGTTTGGGGGAATTGCACGCCGCTAATGTTGCCCAGATAAGCTGCAATCGCAGTGTCGTAACGGGCGGTGTGTTCAAAGCTTTTTAGCGCCAGATTGAAGCGGGTTTGCCCAGATAGTCCGTTGTTATTTTTCAGTTCCTCAATAACCGTTGCGTAATCGCTGGGATCGACGATCACCGCGACATCGGCATGATTCTTGGCGGCGGCGCGGATCATAGTCGGGCCGCCGATGTCTATATTTTCGATAGCTGTAGCAAGATCGCAATCAGGATTGGCGACGGTCTGTTCGAAAGGGTACAGGTTGACCACCACCATATCGATAGGATTAATGCCGTTCGCGGCCATCACCGCATCATCTATGCCCCGGCGCGCCAAAATGCCGCCGTGGACTTTGGGGTGCAAAGTTTTAACCCGGCCGTCCATCATTTCCGGGAAACCGGTGTAATCGGACACTTCAGTTGTAGGGATGCCGTGTTCGGCTAGTGTTTTAGCGGTACCGCCCGTAGACAGGATTTCGATGCCCAGTTGATCCAGTTCCCGGCAAAAATCCACGATACCGGATTTGTCGGAGACGCTGATGAGTGCGCGAGTGACTTTTTTGTTCATGTAGATCTCAGAATGAAAGAGGGAGTTTGGTAGAAAAGGCGAAAATCGGCCTTATTCGAGTATTAGGTCAGGCCCTTCGACAGGCTCAGGACAGGCCGTAGTGTTCCAGTTTTTTGCGCAGGGTGCTGCGGCTCAAGCCCAGCACCTTGGCCGCTTTGGTTTGGTTGTGACCTGAATGTTCCAGCGTCGCTTGCAATAAAGGCTTTTCGACTTCGCCGATGACCATCGCATGAAGGTCTACTGCATCATGACCGTTCAGGTGCAAAAAATATTGATCCACGGTTTTTTTAACATGTGCAGATAAGGGTATGACCGCAGGTTTTTTACTGTCTACTTTAATAACTTCAGCACTATTTTGAAATCCGTTCATATTATGCAGCACTGTCGGTGGTTAAAAGATTAAAAGCCGAATTAATCAGCTCTATTTGGTGGGACGGACATTGCGCCTGATTGATGTTGCTTTGGGTATCCTGGGCTACGGGGCCAAGATGCTTAAAATACCAGGCGATATGTTTTCGGGCTATTCTAACACCGCTGGTATTGCCGTAGAAGCTATATAGTTTGTCCAAATGGCTCATTAGTGTGTTATGAATGTCTGTAACTGTAGGTTTTTCAAGGTGTTTTCCGTGCTTAATAAAGTGACTTATTTGACTAAAGAGCCATGGATTTCCTTGGGCGGCACGACCGATCATAATGGCGTCCGCGCCGGTTGAGTCCAGCACAAATCGAGCCTGTTCGGGTGTATCAATATCGCCGTTGGCAATAACCGGAATGCTGATTGATTGCTTCACTTTTTTAACGGTTTCATGCTCGGCCTGGCCAGCAAATTTGCAGGCACGGGTTCGGCCGTGAATAGTCAAGGCAGCAATCCCCGCATTTTCGGCGATTTGGGCTATTTCGACGGCATTGCGGCTGTGTAAATCCCACCCGGTACGGATTTTTAAGGTGACCGGAATATCAACAGCGTTAACGACAGCGTCAAGTATTCGTTTCACCAACGCTTCATCTCTCAACAGCGCGGAACCTGCGGCCACCGAACAGACTTTTTTGGCCGGGCAACCCATATTAATATCGATAATCTGGGCACCCCGCTGGGCGTTAAACTTTGCTGCATCAGCCATCAGCTGAGGATCTGTACCCAAAATCTGTACAGAACGCAGGCCAGCTTCACTGCTATGGTCGGTTTTAAGCAGTGTTGTTTTATGTTCACGTAAAGCCGGATTGGACGCCACCATTTCAGACACGGCTAAACCTGCGCCGAACTGCGTACACAATTCCCTGAACGGGCGGTCGCTGATACCGGCCATGGGTGCCAGAATCAGGTTGTTTTCGAGTTGATAAGAACCGATTTGCATAAGAAAGGTAAAAGGCGAAGGGCGAAAGGTACAAGGGGAGATTTTTTCGTCTTTCGTCTTGCGCCTAGAATTTATTTATCTTCAGCATCATTCCAAATTGGATTGTCGCGGTCTTCCGGTTCCAGTTTGGTAATGTCGTCAGGATATAAATGCCAGAACGACTTATCGATCGTGGCGTTGCTATAGCTGTCTTTTTTGTCATGGGTGAACGGACACCACCAGTTCTCAACGATCTTGACCAAATAGGCGTGCCATTCGAACAGGGCGACGCTGTAAGGGCAGTACCACGTGCAGTTCAAAATCCAGAACAGTCTTGATTGCGCCATGCTGGCGATGAAGGAACGCTCCATGGTGATCTGGCTTTTCAGGTCATAACGATGACTGCCGCGGTCAGGTATGAAATCAGCCCATGTTTTGAGGTTCTTAGCACCCATCATGTGTAAGTGATAGTAGGTTAGATAGGCACTGGCAATCACAAAAGGAAAGGTCATCAAGGGTATATAAATCAGCACCATACCGAGGCCTCTCTGCAGGATGGGGATTTTTTTATGGTTTTTGCCGATTTCAACGCGGCCGCTACAAGATTCGCAAGCTTTCATTATTGTTAGATCCTCATGTTTTAGGGGTTAGCAAGGGGGGTTATAGTAGTTTTTTTATTATCCTCATTAAATAACTGATAAATGCTTAGGCACCCGGCGCAGCAAAATTTTTGCAGACCGTCACTGGTGGTCAGCGAAAATCCGGTGATTTCTACTGGTTGACCGCAAAGTACGCAGGGTTCCTTATCTTTTGCATTGACCATAAAAACGCCTCGTATTTTACAAGCTTGAGGAGACAGCACAAAAAAAAGTTTTCAAATATTCTGTCTCTGGAGCTGCCGGGTCGATGGGATGATCAGGGCCTTGTCCTCCGCTGGCAAAAAATACCAGGTGACGATCGATATGTCGCCCTGACGAGCGCAAAATCTCATGTAGATTTTCGCGGCTTAGGTGATGGGAGCAAGAGGCCGAGATCAATACGCCGTTTTTGGCCAATACCTGTAAAGCCAGGTGATTCAAGCGGCGATAAGCTTCGTAACCTTGTTTGAAATCTTTTTTGCGTTTAACTAAAGCAGGAGGATCCAAGACAATAATATCATAGAGCTGGTTTTTCAAACGGGCCTGCTTTAGAAATTCGAACACGTCGCTACGTACAAAGTGCATTTTATCCTGCACCTGATTGAGCGCCGCGTTGTCTACGGCCAATGCCAACGCGCTTTCCGAGCTATCTACACAAGTGACTTCGGTGGCTCCGGCCAAAGCGGCGGGGATGCCCCAGGCTCCGGTATAGGAAAATAAATCGAGCACCCGCTTATTTTTTGCAATACCCGCTAACTGGGCACGGCTGCTGCGGTGATCATAAAACCAGCCGGTTTTTTGTCCGCCCAGAATGTCGATTTTAAATTGCGCGCCGTTTTCTTCAATGATCAGCGGCTCGGGGAGCGTGCCGTAGGCTATCTCGGATTCTAGGCTTAAGCCTTCCTGCTGCCGATGGCTGTTATCGTTTTTAAGGATAATGGCCTCAGGATTCAGCAATTCGATCAGCGCGGCAAACAGCGCTTCTTTGCGCTGGTCGATGCCCGCCGTGGTTATCTGCACCGACAATACCGAGCCGAAGCGGTCAATGACCAAGCCGGGCAAACCGTCGCTTTCGCCGAACACCAAGCGATAGTACGGTTTATCGAACAGCATTTCCCGTAGCGTCAGCGCAGTGGTCAAGCGCTCTTTAAAGAAGTTGATGCCGCATTTCAAGTTAGGTTTTCTGGACAGAAGCCTTGCGCAAATCAGCGCTTGCGGATTGATGTAGGCGGTGCCCATTACCTTGCCATCGTGGCTTTTCACTTGCACCAGATCGCCCGCGTTGAACTGTTCAAGGGGCGAACGTTGGATGTCGACTTCGTTGCTAAAAATCCATAGATGGCCTTTGCGCAGACGCTTGTCTTCGTTCTTTTTTAAATAAATTTCAGGATGGGTCATGTTAATCAATAAGTTTAAAAGTGTACCCGCCGACTTTGGATTTCAGTGCGACGATATTTAGGCTGATGGCTGGGTTAATGCCGGATGCCTTCAAGCCTGATCCAGTCTTCCTGCTGTACCGGCGCACTGAACATTAGATAGGGTCGGTAAGCGTCCATCACCGATTCGGCCTGTTCATGCAATATGCCGGACAAAACCAGTTGACTGCCGGGAGCGACTAGGTTGGAAATCTGTTCCGCCATGTCAATCAAGGGTTTGGCCAGGATATTGGCCAGCACGATGTCGGCCTGAAACGGTGCAAACTGTTCAGGCAGGGTGCAGCTGATTTTATCCTGCACTCTATTTTTTAATGCGTTGCTCTGTGTTGCGGTTATTGCCTGCGGATCAATATCCACCGCGTGCGCATGTTTTGCGCCTAATAAGATTGCCGCAACGGCCAGTATGCCGGAGCCGCAGCCGTAATCGATGACAGTTTTGCCGGCCACGTCGTGGCTGGACAGCCATTCCAGGCATAAAGCCGTGGTCGGATGGGTGCCGGTGCCGAACGCCAGTCCCGGATCGAGGGTTAGGCAAACCGTGCCGGGTTCATACTGTTCCTGGTCGGTCGGGCAAACCCAAAGCTTATCAGCGAATTTCATCGGCTTATAAAACTCCATCCAGGCGCGTTCCCACTCCTGGTCTTCCACAAGGTCACACCGCCAGTTGTGTAGCTGTTCTGATTTAAATTGGGCATAAACCCGAGTCTTGATCAGCGCAGGTTCGGCGTCCAGCTCATAAAGCGCGATGACTTCGGTGTTGCTCCAGATTTTGGTTTCGCCGATGGCCGGTTCGTAAACCGGTTCGTCTTCGGCGTCCATGTAAGTGACGGATACCGCGCCGAGATTGTCGAGCAAGTCGGCAATTCGAGGTGCAAGGTCTTCATTGGTGATAACGGAAATTTGGTGCCAGGGCATGTAAAAAGATATGTTTAAAAGTATTGATTGGAGTAGGAAATCGCTTGTTCTATTTGGTTTGAGCTTTAAGAAATCCCTCAACAGTTAGACCAATATCTTTTGCAATTTGCCGGAGCAAAATAGGTGATACGTCATGTCCTGCATGAAATGGGACTGTTGTGCATCTGCCATCAGGGTGGCGAAACTGTTTGTGTGATCCCCGTTGCCTAACTTCACGGAACCCTAATGCTTCAAGCAATGCAATGACTTCGCGAGGTTTAAGAACGGGCAAGTGTCCCATGCTTAAGCGACTACGACATTTTGGGTGCCAATAAATTCGGCCTCCAATAGCGGTTCACCATCTTCAAGCAACATTTCAACAACTTCCCGAAGATTTTTATTAAGCTCATCCAGGGTTTCCGCTTGTGTATGTGCGCCTTGGAATCCGGGAATAAAACCTACATAAAGACCGGTATCCTGACATCGCTCAATAATTGCCGTGTAACTTCTCATGCGCTTTACGCCTAAATAAGTAAGCCATTGTTACTATTCAGCAGCCAAAAATAGCACGCTGACTTAAGATTAAGGCTAAAGGCTAAAAAAATGATTGCACCTTTCGCCTTTTGCCCTTCGTCTTAACCTAATAAATCCCCAGCTTTTTTTCCAAATAATGAATGTTTTGTCCGCCGACTGCAAAGGCGCTGTCATTCATAATGTCTTGCTGTAGCGGAATATTGGTCTTAATGCCATCAATGATGATTTCGCTTAATGCCGTGTTCATCCGGGCAATGGCGCTGTTGCGATCTTCACCGTGGGCAATCAGTTTGCCGATCATGGAGTCGTAATAAGGCGGTACTTTATAGCCGTTGTAGATATGGGTTTCGCAACGAATGCCGGGGCCGCCGGGCATATGGAACTGATCTATGGTGCCGGGGCAGGGCATGAAGGTTTGGGGGTCTTCAGCATTTAATCGGCACTCTATAGCATGACCCTGGATTTTTACCTGATCCTGGGTAATGGACAGCCGCTCGCCCGCAGCAATACGCAGTTGCGCCTTGACGATGTCGAAACCGGTGACCATTTCGGTGACTGGATGCTCGACCTGCACGCGGGTGTTCATTTCAATAAAATAGAACTCGCCTTTTTCATACAAAAATTCAAAAGTGCCTGCGCCCAAATAGCCAATGTCGATACAGGCTTTGGCGCAACGTTCGCCGATGGTTTTGCGTTGCAGTTCGGTGATGCCGGGCGCGGGGGCTTCTTCAACCACTTTTTGATGGCGGCGCTGCATGGAGCAGTCGCGTTCGCCTAAATGTATCGCGTTGCCGTGTGAATCGGCCATGACCTGAAACTCGATGTGCCGGGGATCTTCCAGGAATTTTTCCATGTACACGGTGGGATTGCCGAACGCCGTGCCCGCTTCGGCTTTGGTCATGGCGATGGCATTGATTAACGCCGCTTCGGTATGCACCGTGCGCATGCCTCTGCCGCCGCCGCCGCCGGCCGCCTTGATGATAACCGGATAACCGATTTCATGGGCCAGCTTTTTATTCTTCTTGTCGTCATCCGACAGCGGGGCATTGTTGCCGGGAACGCAGGGAATTCCGGCGGCCAGCATGGCTTTTTTCGCGGAAATCTTGTCGCCCATCATCCGAATGGTTTCTGCATTCGGGCCGATAAATACAAAGCCGCTTTGTTTGACCTTCTCGGAAAAATCGGCATTTTCAGACAAAAAACCGTAACCGGGATGAATGGCTTCGGCATCGGTCACTTCAGCCGCGCTGATAATGGCAGGAATATTTAAATAACTATCTATGGATGCCGCAGGGCCGATACAAACGGATTCATCGGCTAGGCGTACGTGTTTTAGATCCCGGTCCGCTTCGGAGTGCACGGCGACAACCTTGACGCCTAATTCTCTGCAGGCGCGTAAAATACGCAATGCAATCTCGCCTCGATTGGCGATAACAATTTTATCGAACATGACTTCCCCGTTTTTTGCTGTTATTCAATGATGAATAATGGTTGGCCGTATTCGACAGGCTCGGCGTTTTCAACCAGGATTTTCGTGATCGTGCCGCTTTTATCCGACTCAATCTGGTTAAGGATTTTCATTGCCTCAATAATGCACAAGGTATCACCGACCAGGACGGATTGGCCAACCTCGGCGAAAACCTTGGTGCCCGGTGAAGCAGAGAGATAAAAGGTACCTACCATCGGCGATTTAACGATATGACCAGTGATTTTTTCTTCGGCAGGTGCGGCAGCTATTGCGGCAGGCACGGCCGCAACCGGTGCAGGCGCATAGGCGACCTGTGTGGGCGCGGCGGAATAACGGCTGATGCGAATGGATTCTTCGCCTTCTTTAATTTCCAGTTCGGCAATGTCGGATTCCTCGATAATCTCGATGAGTTTTTTTATTTTTCTAATATCCATAGCTTAGTGTCTCTCGGTTAGTATCTGATGAGCGGCCAGTAAGGCCAGTTCGTATCCAGTTGCACCTAATCCGCAGATAACGCCTTTGGCAATATCCGAGAAATAGGAATGTTTTCTAAAAGGTTCGCGTGCGTGGACGTTTGATAAATGAACCTCTATAAAAGGGATTTGGGTTGCCAGCAATGCGTCACGAATGGCGACGCTGGTATGAGTAAATGCGGCTGGATTAATAATGATGAAATCGATACGGGCTTGGTAAGCCTCATGAATCAGCTCTACAATCTCGTGTTCTGCGTTGTTTTGATGAAAATTAAGCTGATGATTAAGTTCGGCAGCTTTGTGTTCAAGATGTTGCTTAATCTCGGCGAGGGTTTGATTGCCGTAAAGACCAGGTTCACGAATGCCCAACAGGTTTAAATTTGGTCCATTTAGAACGGTGATAGTCGCCATCAATCTGCAAGGTAGTTAGGGTTAAAAAGCATTATTAGCCGTTAATTTTGCCCAATTTATAGGGTTTTGTCCAGATATTCTATTTTTAGCCAAAGATAGCGACACAATTCGAGTTGTTTGGACTTATTGCGCACAAATCAGCTGATTTTAAAAGTCATTTGTGAATGAGTTTGGCTGGCAAGCCTAAAAGTATTACTTATTTAGTCAAGGGTGCAATGACTTCCATTATTTGCTGTTTGGATAGCTCCCCCGGATGCCGATGTATGATTTGCCCCTGCCGGTCAACAATAAGGGTATAGGGAACCGCACCGACACTGTTGCCCAGTTGTTTAGCCAAGGCGATGCCATTGTCGCCACTCAATAAAATCGGATAATTGATTTTGATTGCGGCGGCGTACTCGGCCACCGGTTCCCGGTCTTCTAAGGCAATGCCGATAAACTGTAGGTCTTTGTCCGCATATTGCTGTTGCAAGGCGATAAAATCGGGAATTTCCTTGCGACAGGGCGGACACCACGTCGCCCAGAAATTGATCACGATTATTTTGCCTCGCCATTCGGAAATGTTGTGCTGGCGACCGGATAAGTCGGGCAGGTTGAACTCAGGCAGAACGTTAATGCCGGTATTTTTAGCGGGTGAAAAAAGATGTCGGGCGGTTATGCCTAGCCCTAGGGCAATAATTGCACCAATAACAATTAAGACTACTCGTGTCATGATTTGCTGCGTTGCAATGATTTAATAAAAGCATCCGCATCCTGATAACCGATGACCCGGTTGGCGGTTTTTTCCGATCCGTCTAAGCCGAAAAACACAATGGCCGGCGGGCCGATCAGCTGGAATTTTGCCAGCAGCGCTTTATCGTCATCCGAATTTTTAGTGACATCGACTTGCAGCAGCACATAGTCTTTAAGCGCCTGTTTAACGCGCGGGTCGGCAAAGGTGTAGGTTTCCATTTCCTTGCACGAGATGCACCAGTCGGCGTAAAAATCCACCATCACCGGTTGATGGTTGGCGGCGGCCTGCTTAATCCGGGCGTCCAGCGCAGCTATGGAGGCGACTCTTTCAAAGGTAATGCCCTGTTCTGCGGCTTGCACCGTGCTCAAACCGAGCCCTTGCAGCGGTTTTAACGGATTGCTGTTGCCTAGGCTAAAGCCGATCAGTAATAACAGGCCGTAAGCCAGCATCATTAGGCCTAAGCCTTTCCAAAGTTTGCGCCAGCCGGAGCTGTTTTCGGGTAGCGGATCGACAGCGCTGAGGTAAATGGCGGGAAATATCAACAGCATCGCCCAGAGCATCATGATCACATTGCCCAGCAGGATGCGGCTGAGCATCCACACCGCGACCGCCAGCATAATAACGCCGAACACGGCTTTGGTGGAGTTAAGCCAGTTTCCGGCTTTGGGCAGCAGTTTTCCGGCGGAAGCGCCCAGCAGCAATAACGGTACGCCCATGCCTAAGCCTAAGGCGAACAGGGCGCTACCGCCCAACACCGCATCGCCGGTTTGGCCGATAAAAATCAGCGCACCGGCCAGCGGCGCGGCGACACAGGGGCCGACGATCAAGGAGGACAACGAGCCCATGATCGCAGCGCCCCACAGCGAGCCGTCACGGTGTATTTCACTGGAATTGTGCAGCTTGACCTGTAACGATTTGGGCAGTTCCAGATGATAAAAGCCGAACATGGACAAGGACAGCGCCACAAAAATAGCGCTGAACAGACCGATAATCCAAGGTTGCTGGAATGTTGTTTGCAAGTTGCTGCCGAAAAGCGCGGCGAGGATGCCGAATACTGTGTAGGTCAGCGCCGAGGCGACCACGTAACTAAGCGACAATAAAAAGGCACGACCGGTGGTGATCCGGTTGCCGTGACCGACGATGATGCCCGACAAAATCGGAATCATCGGGAAAATGCACGGGGTCAGCGACAGCAACAAGCCGAAGCCGAAAAAGCTGAGCAAGGTTACCGACAGGCTATCCTTTTGCAAAGATTGCACGATTTGATCCTGTTCGGAAAGTTCCGGCGCGGCAGCTTGCTGTGTTGCTGGCGGCAAAGCCAAGTCGATGTTTTTACTCATCGGCGGATAGCAGACGCCACGGTCGGCGCAGCCTTGGTATTTCGCCTGTAGGGTAACGGTTTGCGCCGATTGGCTGGAGCGGATCAGCGGCAGGTCAAAGTCGAGTTCGTTGTGGAAGGTTTCGACTTGACCGAAGGCTTCATCCTGTTTGGGCGCGCCTCTGGGGATGTCGTAACTGCCGAGCTTTACTCCATCGGCGTTAACCAATTCAAGCTGGATTTTTTCTCGGTAAAGGTAATAGCCCTCGCTAATATGCCAGTTGACATGCAGGGTGCGCTCGTCTTTGACCGATGCGCTTAATTGGAAGGCCTGATCAGGGAGCAGCAGATCGTCTTCAAACAAATTGAGTTTTAAGCTTTGCGCCCCCTTTAGCAATTGTTTAATCGGATCGACTTTGGCGGTAGGCGTGGGTAGTTTTAGGTCAAAAACGGTAAGTTGCGGCGGATAGCAAACACCCTGGTCGGCACAGCCCTGATATTGCACCGACAGCTGCAAATCGGAAACGCCGTAAGCGACGCTTAAGGCAATCGGGATGTTCAGTTTGTTGCGGTAAATGACCACATCGCCGAGGCTTTCATCATGCTCGGTTTGCCCGGCCGGGAAACCGGGGGCGCCCAAGTGGATTTGCCCGGTTTTGGACTCAAAATGTATTTTGTTGCGGTACAGGTGGTAGCCTTCGGCTATGTCCCAGGAAACTTCAATCCGATCGGCGGCCAGCGCTTTTGCGGAAACCTTAAACGCTTGGTCGGGCGGCAAGATTTCGCCAGCGCCCAACGCAAAGGCCGGCTGGACGACTAGCGACAACAAGCAAAGAAAAATTACTTTAAAGAATGGCATGAATCTATCCAATGCAGGTATTCAGGTAGGCCGCACTCAATGGGGACGGCAATGATTTCAGGCAGTTCGTAAGGGTGATGTTCGTGCAGAGCTGTTTCGATAGCCTGATAGTGATCTTTATGCGCCTTAATCAGCAGCAGATGTTCTTGGGCGGATTCGATCTGTCCTTCCCATCTGTAAATAGAGGTGATGCCGGGTAAAATGTTCACGCAGGCGGCGTTGTTGCTTAGCACCAAAAGCTTAGCTAGTTTTTCCGCAGTGTCTTTATCGGGGCAGGTGCAGAAGATTATTTGATGGTTGCTAGGCATGTTATGCATTATAAAAACTAAGGTCGTGGATATTATCCTAGAAATTAACCCAAATTGCCCTTATATTGTAGCGACGATGACCACAACAAGAGTGCTTTAGATGAAAATTTTCCAAATACTATTTCTGATCGTGCTGATTATTCCGTTTGCAGAAATCTATTTGCTGTTGCAGGTGGGTGGGATTATCGGCGTATTCCCGACTATTTTACTGGTGGTGTTTACTGCGGTGTTGGGTACTTGGCTATTGAAACAACAAGGCTTTGCAACGTTTCAGCGCTTTCAGGAGAGTTTGGCGAAAGGCGAGATACCCGCTTATGAAATGGTCGAAGGCCCTATTATTCTGGTGGGCGGGGCATTGTTGCTGACACCGGGTTTTATTACCGATGTGATTGGCTTTGCCTGCCTGATTCCGCAGCTGCGCAGAAAAATTGCCCAGTATGTGATTGAAAGCTATCTTGTTCAGGCTGGCGCACATTTTCAGCAGGCAAAAGCGGCTGAAAATAACGTGTTGGAAGGTGAGTTTCGCAAGGAAGAGTGAAAGACTGTTGTAGGAGCGGCTTTAGCCGCGATAATCGCGGCTAAAGCCGCTCCTACAGTGCGTTTATTAGCCTTCTGAAGAGTCGCCGCTAGCCTCACAGGTATTTTTGTTCAGTCCGGAATACACGGGGCACCAGCCTGAATAGCCGGTTGCAACAAGAACCAAACCTACCAACAATAAAAGAACCTCACCGCCTGGGACGAAAAGCGAAATAACCAAAAGCGCAACGCCCCCGTATAAACGGCATTTCTTTTCCTTCTCGCCAACATTGTGTTCAAACTTAAGCATACGTTTATAATCAAAATTCATCTTAAAATCCTCTCTGTGTAGTTATTATTATCTTTAACAAAGCCATGGTTCAGTCAGTCATTATTGAACCTCATGCAATATACACAGCTCCGAAAAATGTGCAAGCGAAAAAATACCCACGGCAATGGATGTAACTTCAATAATTGACCCTTTAAATGATGCGCAGCGTTCAGCAGTGACAGCGCCTTCCCAAGCCATGCTGGTTCTGGCCGGTGCCGGTAGCGGTAAAACCCGCGTTTTAGTGCACCGCATCGCCTGGCAGATCCAGGTGTTGGGGGTGTCGGCGCATAGCATTCTGGCGGTGACTTTTACCAATAAAGCGGCCAAGGAAATGCGCGGCAGGATTGAGAATTTGCTCAATATGTCCGCGCAATCGATGTGGATCGGCACGTTTCACGGCGTGGCGCACCGGCTGTTAAGGCGGCATGCCAAGCAGGCTAAATTGCCGGAAACCTTTCAGGTGATGGATTCCGGCGACCAGCTGCGGCTTATCAAACGCCTGTTGGCTACGCTGAATCTCGATGCCGACAAGTGGCCGCCGCGCCAAGTGCAATGGTATATCAATGCGCAAAAAGACGAGGGTATCAGGGCCAGGCATATGATGGAGACCCACGATCTTTATCAGCGGCAAATGTTGATCCTCTATAAAGCTTACGAAGAGCTGTGCGACCGCTCAGGCTTGGTGGATTTTGCCGAATTGCTGCTAAGGGCGCATGAATTACTGCGCGATAACGCCGATGTGCTGGACTTTTATCAGCAGCGTTTCAAACAGGTTCATGTCGATGAATTCCAGGATACCAACACCATCCAATACGCCTGGCTGCGGCTATTGACCGACGGTAAGGACAATATCTTTGTCGTCGGCGATGACGACCAATCCATTTACGGCTGGCGCGGCGCGAAAATCGAGAATATCTACAGCTTTCAAAAACATTACCCGAATCATCAAGTCATCAAGCTGGAGCAAAACTACCGTTCGACCGGCCATATCCTCAAAGCGGCGAACAAGGTGATCAGCTGCAATGACGGACGCATGGGCAAAGAGCTGTGGACCGATGCCGGTGACGGCGACCTGATTTCCCTGTATGCGGCATTTAATGAACAGGACGAAGCGCATTTTGTAGTCGAGCGCATCAGGGCTTGGGTCAATGAGGGCGGACTGCGCAAGGATGCCGCCATTCTTTACCGGTCCAACGCCCAATCCCGGCAGTTTGAAGAAAGATTAATGACCACTGGTACGCCGTACCGGGTTTACGGCGGCCTGCGGTTTTTTGAGCGGATGGAAATTAAAAACGCGCTGGCCTATTTGCGGTTGATGTCGAACCGTAATGACGACGCGTCGTTTGAACGGGTGATTAACACCCCGACGCGCGGTATAGGTGCCAAGACTATCGACGATATTCGCAGCATTGCGCGGGATCAAAGCCTGTCGTTATGGGCGGCAGCCATCGTGCTGATTAATCAGAAGACGACTGCCAAGGATGGTGGAAGTGTCGTAATCGGTCAGGAACCGATACGACCTTTGTCGGCACGGGCGGCTAATGCCCTGATCGGCTTTTTGGAGTTAATCAAGCAGTTTGCAGGGCAAGCGGAAGGCTTGGAGCTTGATGAAAAGGTTAAACTGGTGGTCGAAAAAAGCGGCCTGATTGAGCTGTATCAAAAGGACAAAGCCGACAAGGGCGAAGAAAAAGTAGAAAACCTGGAAGAGCTGGTCAACGCGGCGCGGCTTTTTGATGCGAGTACGATTGGCGACCTGGAAGATGAAGAAAGTTTGGGCGAGCTGGATTTGTTTCTAGCACATGCAACGCTGGAATCCGGTGAACTACAAGGCGATGACTTCGACGATTGCGTGCAGCTGATGACCCTGCACTCGGCCAAAGGTCTGGAGTTTAAACTGGTGTTTTTGGTCGGTATGGAAGAAGGCCTATTTCCGTCGCAACAGTCCGTCGATGATGTCGGGCGGCTGGAAGAAGAGCGCAGGCTTTGCTATGTCGGCATTACCCGCGCCATGCAGCAGTTGTATCTGACCTATGCCGAATCCAGGCGTTTATACGGACGGGAAACTTATCCCAGACCGTCGCGTTTTCTGCGCGAGATTCCAGCGGAACATATTCAAGAAGTCAGGATGCGGGCAACCGTGAGCCGTCCGGTAACCTCCGTCAAACCGAAAGCGCAGTCCTTACAAATCGCAGGCAAATATAAGCTCGGGCAGCGCGTCAGCCATGCTAAATTCGGCGAAGGCATCGTGTTGCAGATGGAAGGCGACGGCGCACAGGAGCGAGTGCAGATCAACTTCAAGCAAGTCGGCGTGAAGTGGCTGATGCTGGCTTATGCGCAGTTGGATGTGTTGTAGTCGCTCCATTGCAGGATGCCCCTAACTATAAGGCTATACTCTTATTGATTCAAAACCTGTGATTAATGAGAATAGACCTGACGAAAACAATCACTCTAAAATGCCCTCTTAAAAACCAACCTATGACACTTGCAAAATTAACACTCTCCCGCCTGGAAAACCTTTTACTGACAGCCTGCGACGATCTTCGCGGCAATATGGATGCAAGTGAATACAAAGAATATATTTTCGGCATGCTGTTTCTCAAGCGCGCCAGTGATCTGTTTGATCAACGTTGTGAACAGCTACGCAAGGAACTGCAAGAGCAAGGCCTCTCGGAAGCCGATATAGCAGAAGAATTAAAAGACCTCGACAATTTCTCCGGTAAATATTTCTATGTGCCACCGGCAGCGCACTGGAGCGCCGTAAAGCATCTGAAAGAAAATGTCGGAACCGGCTTGAATAAAGCCCTGGAAGCGATTGAAGATAATAATATCGATGCACTGCAAGACGTTTTAAAAGGCATAAACTTCAACCGCAAAATCGGTCAGCGAACTTTGGATGATGACACCTTGGCGGATTTTATCCAGAATTTTGAAAAAATCCCGTTGCGCGACCAAGACTTTGAGTTTCCCGATCTATTGGGTTCGGCTTACGAATGGCTAATCAAATACTTTGCCGATTCGGCGGGTAAAAAAGCCGGTGAATTCTACACCCCTGCCGAAGTAGTGCGGGTTTGCGTGGAGATTTGCGATCCGCAACCGAATATGAGCGTTTATGATCCAACAGTCGGCTCCGGCGGCATGCTGATTCAGGCGCGCGACTACATCCGCGAATGCGGCGGCGATGACTCGAACCTTTCCTTATTCGGACAGGAAAAAATGGGCACCACCTGGTCTATTTGCAAAATGAATATGCTGTTGCATGGTATCTCTCATGCCGATATTCGTCAGGAAGACACTCTGAAAAACCCCGATCATCTTGCAGAAAACGGCGAGCTGAAACGCTTTGACCGGGTACTGGCTAATCCGCCATTCAGCCAAAACTACAGCAAAAAAGACATGAAATTCCCCGGCCGTTTTGCTGTGTCGATGCCGGAAAAAGGCAAAAAAGCCGATCTCATGTTTATACAACACATGTTGTCGGTGCTTAAAGCCGACGGCAAATTAGCCAGCGTGATGCCGCATGGCGTTCTGTTTCGCGGCGGCGAAGAGCGGGAAGCGCGTAAATACTTTATCACCAAAGGCTATCTTGAAGCGGTCATCGGCTTGCCCGGTAACCTGTTTTACGGCACCGGCATTCCCGCCTGTATTCTGGTCATGAACAAAGCCGGAGCGGCGCAGCGCAAGCAGGTATTGTTTATCAATGCTGACCGCGAATATCGCGAAGGCAAAGCCCAGAACCACCTGCGGCCAGAAGATAGTGACAAAATCGTCCAGGCCTACCGTGCAGGTGAAGACGTATCGGCTTATGCGCGCCTAGTGCCGCATGATGAAATTGCCGCCGAAGACTACAACTGCAATATCCGTCGTTATGTCGATAACGCACCCCCGCCGGAGCCTCAGGACGTGTATGCGCATTTACATGGCGGTGTGCCGAGCGCTGAAATCGATGCCTTGGCGCATTTTTGGGATAACTACCCAGGGTTGCGCGAAAACTGCTTTATTCCTCGTGCCAGCGATGCCACGTATCACGATTTCAGCGCTGCGATAGCCGATAAACGGGCGATTGCCACACAGGTCAGCACTTTTAGCGGCGTCATCGAACGTCAGCAAACCTTTATGCAGCAGGTGGAAGTCTGGTGGCTGGAGAATTTACCGTTTATTGCAGCGCTGGCGCCCGATCCTAAAAACCAAAGCGAGCTCATGGGCAACGTTTACGCACTGCGCCGCGCCTTACTTAAAAGCATAGGTATTGCTCTTGGCGGACAAAACCTGTTAACCGGCTATCAGGTGCGCGGCGCTTTTGCCAACACCATCAACCTGCTGAAAGCCGATTTAAAATCGATTGCCGCCAGCGGTTGGGGGCCGGAGCTGATTCCAGATTACGATATTCTGATTAGCCAATTTCCCGAGGTGCTGGAAAAAATACAGCAAAACAGCGCCCGTCTGACTGAATTACAAGCCTTGTTTGCCAGCGCCGATGAAGAAGATTTTGACGACAGCGAAGACACCGGCGTGTTACCCGGTGGTGAAGTCAAGACCCTAAAAGATGAACTGAAAACACAGAATGCAGAATGGAAAGCGCAGTTAAAAACACTCAAAGCGGCGGCGGGTGATATTTTTACCGAAATCAAAGTGGTGGGCTTGCCGCCCAAGACGGCCAATAAAAGTTATTACTGCACCGAAGGTTTTGGTCTACAGGATGTGGTGTTTGCCAATGGTCAGCGCATTCTGGATTTGGCGCAACAAGTGGGCTTGCAATCGGAATGGACGGTTCTTGTTGAACAATCAATGGAAGCCGGGCAACTGGCAAAAACACTGGCCGAAGCCGTTGAACAACGCCTGGAGGCGCATAAAAAACTGGAAGATGAAGCCAGAGCCTTAAAAGCCGACATCCGGGGCATTGAAAATAAACAACAGGAATTGGTCGAGCAAGCGCGAGCCAACATCAGTAATGATGAAGCCCGTGTCGTGATTATTGAACGGCTAAGGCGGGTATTGATGGACAGCTATCAGGCTTATTTGAGAGCCGATCAGCGGCAATGTGTGGCGGCGATTGAGAATCTTTGGAGTAAATATGCGGTGACGGCCAAGCAGATTGAAGCCGAGCGGGATCAGGCGGCGGAAGAGTTGAAGGCGTTTTTGGTGGAGTTGGGGTATGAGTAATGTCAGTGACGCCAACTGGCAAGATGTTCGCCTGATTGACCTCGCGCATTACTTCAACGGAGTTGCCTTTAAACCATCGGATTGGTCGGAAGATGGCTTGAAAATTGTGCGTATAGAACAACTTAATAATCCACTAGGTGCCTATGATAAATATAAAGGAACTGTTCTTGAGCCCAACAAAATACAAGACGGCGATCTCATCTTTTCATGGAGTGCTACCCTCAAGGTGGCAATCTGGATGTATGGAGATGCGGTACTAAATCAGCATCTTTTCAAAGTAGTTCCCAAGGTGGGTTTTGACCGTCGATTTATTTTCTTTCTGCTTGACTACAACATGGAAGCGTTAGGTGGTGGTTCACACGGCTCGACGATGAAACACATCAAACGAAGCGAATTGGATAAATATCTTGTTCGCGTACCTGGGTTACTTAAGCAACGAAAAATCGCTACCATCCTCACCAGCATCGACACAGCCATTGAAAAAACCGAATCCCTAATCGCCAAATATCAAAAAATAAAAGCTGGTTTAATGCACGACTTGTTTACTCGTGGCGTTACCGCTGATGGCAAATTGCGCCCACCCCGCGAACAAGCGCCGGAGCTTTACCAGGAGACACCGATTGGTTGGATACCTAAAGAATGGCAGTATGAATTTTTGGATGAATTGACTATTCGGGGGAGTGGTCACACGCCGAACAGGAATATTATGGAGTACTGGAATGGTGGTATAAAGTGGATTTCGTTAGCAGACTCCTATCGACTCGATAAACTCTATATATCAGATACTGACAATCAAATTAGTAAACTTGGTATTCAAAACTCTTCTGCTGTTATGCACCCTGCTGGAATTGTAGTGATGTCTAGGGATGCTGGCATAGGGAAGAGCGCAATCACAGTCGAAGCGATGGCCGTAAGCCAACATTTTATGAGTTGGCGGTGTGAACATAAAATGGATAACCATTTTCTATATTACTGGCTTCAATATAAAAAACGCATGTTCGAAAATATTGCTATGGGGAGCACGATCCTTACTATCGGTTTGCCATTTTTCAAAAAGTTGAAAATATCCGCTCCTATAGATAAAGACGAACAGGTCGAAATAGGGCAAAAGCTCAAATTAATCGATCAGAAAATTTTTAGTTTAGAATCTGATCTAGTTAAAAAGCGACACATGAAATATGGACTTATGCAAGACCTGCTAACCGGCAAAGTCTCAGTTAACGTTGAAGCGCCACCTCTGGAAACACCCCATGTCTGAATACTCGGAAGTCGAAAAGCCATTCCTCAACCAGATATTCGTATGTTGTAATGATAGCGCTGCTTATATAGGGCGATTTGATAGACAGGTAAAGATTACCATAAACGATCGGCTATTTTTGCCATGATTTACAAGAATCTCAATCCCCAGAAGGCACTGATCTGGCGCATCGTCCACTGCGATAATTTGTCGTGGATTTTAGATAATGGGCTGCACTGCGCGAACTGGGACGTGGTAGCGCCAAACTACGTCAACATCGGCAACACCGATTTGATAGACAAACGCTGCCATCGTGTGGTGCCGATAGCGCCAGGTGGCACGCTGGCGGACTACGTGCCGTTCTATTTCACACCGTTCTCGGTGATGATGAAGAACATCCACTCTGGCCGGGGTGTGCAGCAGCACAAAAATGAGGAAATCTTGATTCTGGTGTCCAGCTTACATCATGTGCACTCGCTGGGCTTGCCCTTTGTGTTTACCAACGCGCACGCATTTCCAGACTGGACCAATTACTATAATGATATAGCACAATTGAGCGAGATTGACTGGCCGCCTCTGCAACGACGGGACTTCAAGCGCGATGCTGACGACCCGCGCAAAATGGAGCGTTATCAGGCCGAGGCATTGGTGTTCAAATACTTGCCAATTCAGGGTGTACTCGGTATTGTTTGCTATACAGAAGCATTGAAACAAAGCATTGAATCACAGGTACAGGCGCGCGCCTTGGCCCTGCCGGTTTATGCCCGAACAGAGTGGTACTTTTAATGATGATATTTACACAAGGCAATTTACTGGAGTCGAGAGCCGAGGCGCTGGTCAATACCGTTAACACGGTTGGGGTAATGGGCAAGGGGATAGCGCTGATGTTCAAGGATCGGTTTGCCGACAACTTCCAGCGTTACTCGACAGCGTGCAAGGTTAAGCAGGTACACACCGGCCAGATGTTTGTGACCGAGGTATGCGAGCTAGATGGCCCACGTTGGATTGTGAATTTTCCGACCAAACAGCACTGGCGTGCACCCTCGCAAATGACTTGGGTGGTGGAAGGCTTGCAGGATTTACGGCGCTTTCTGATTGAGAACAAAGTCAAATCCATTGCCATCCCCCCACTGGGCGCTGGCAATGGTGGCTTGGAGTGGGCTGCTGTGCGTGAACAAATTGAGCTGGCGTTGGGTGACCTGGCAGACGTTGAGATCATGGTGTTTGAGCCGACCCAGCAATATCAAAACGTAGCCAAGCGAGCTGGTGTTGAAAAATTAACACCGGCTCGTGCAATGATTGCTGAGCTGGTTCGCCGTTACTGGGTGCTGGGCATGGAATGTAGCCTGTTGGAAATTCAAAAGCTGGCGTGGTTCCTGGAACGAGCTGTCGAGCAATTCTCGCCGGGAGACAATCCATTGAATTTACAATTTGTTGCGCACAAATATGGCCCCTATGCCAACCGGCTGAGCCATCTGTTGAACAATCTGGATGGCAGTTATCTTCATTGCGATAAGCGTATTAGCGATGCCGATCCTCTTGATGTAATTTGGTTCGATGATAATCGCAAAACCTACGTGCAAACTTACCTGAAGACAGAGGCCAAGGCTTATTCGCAAGCGTTGGAATATACGGCTGCTTTGATCGATGGTTTTGAATCTCCATTTGGCATGGAGCTTTTGGCAAGCGTCGATTGGCTAATCAGCAAAGAAGGCGTTGAGCCGACGGTTCAGGCCGTACATGAGGGTTTGAAACGCTGGCCAGCGGGTGCCGCAAAACGCAAAAGTAATCTATTCGACGAACGTGCCATCGGTATCGCATTGGAACGCCTGACTCATCCGCCCGCTCTCGCAATAGTCTGAGATAAGCGATGTCTGAATACTCGGAAGTCGAAAAGCCCTTTCTCAATCAGCTTGAATCCTTAGGCTGGACGGTTATCGATCAGGGTTGCCAGATGATTCCTACCGATCCTGCCGAAAGTCTGCGCACCAGTTTCCGGGAATGGCTGTTGCCGGAGGTGTTCCGCGACTCGGTGCGCGCCATCAACAGAACCGATGACGATCAAGAGTGGCTGACCGATAAACAACTGGATGATTTGCGCGATCAGCTATTGCGTCAGCCCAATCGCACCTTATTGGAAGCGAATGAAGCCATTCAGGCTTTGTTATTTAAAGCCCAGGTTGATGTCAATGAACTGACCGGCGAGCAAGACCCAGTGGTCAAGCTGATCGATTTTGCCCAGCCTGAAAACAATCAGTTTCATGCCATCAATCAATTTCGGGTCAATACGCCCGGTTGCATTAAAGAATTTATCATTCCCGATATTGTGCTGTTGGTTAACGGGATTCCGTTGGCTATAGTCGAGTGCAAGGTGGCGGGGGCAAATTGCGCCAATCCGATGCACGAGGCGTTTATTCAGCTGCAACGCTATCGTAATGCGCGCCGGGCGACCCATGAAGCGGGCTTAAAGGAGGGCGAGCCGCGTTTGTTTCATAGCAGTTTGTTGTTGATTCGTAGCCGGGGCACACAGGCTGACTATGGCACCATTACTTCCGGTGAAGAACACTTTTATGCTTGGAAATCAATCTGGCCTGAACACTATGCCGAGTTTGCTGCGCCTTTGGGCGAAGTACGGGAACAGGAGTTATTGATTCAGGGGATGCTGAACAAGGAAAATCTGCTCAGGATTTTGCGCACTTGCACGGTATTTATGGATACCGATGGCGGGCCTCGTATCAAGGTGGTGTGCCGTTATCAGCAATTTCGGGCAGCCTACAAAATTATTGAACGGCTACGGCAAGGTGAAAATCCAATGGCGCGTAGCGGTGTCGTTTGGCATACCCAGGGTTCCGGTAAATCGCTGACCATGGTTTTTGTCGCCCGTATGCTTCGAACATTAAAGGATTTGAGCGACTTCAAGATACTGCTGGTCAATGACCGTACCGACCTGGAAGATCAACTGGGCGAGACTGCAAATTTAATCGGCGGGCGGGTCAATATTATTGAGAATACCAAAGCGCTGCGCGGCCATTTAAGCGCCGATACCTCGGATATTAATATGGTCATGGTGCATAAATTTCAGGAGCGTCAACAGGTTATGCCGCAGTGGGTTGCGGAAGCCTTGGGCAGTTATCAGGCGATACCGAGCGGTAAAACCTTTGGTGTGGTCAATGACTCTGAGCGCATCATTATTATGATTGACGAGGCGCACCGCACCCAAGGTTCTGACTTTGGCGATAATCTGTTTGAAGCCTTTCCTAATGCGACACGAATCGCCTTTACCGGTACGCCGCTGATTACCGAGCGGCACGGCGAAAAGAAAACCGTCAAGCGCTTTGGCGAGTATATCGATTGCTATAAGCTGATGGATGCCGTTAATGACGGGGCGACGCTGCAAATTCTTTATGAAGGCAAAACAGCGGATACCGCGCTGAATGAAAAGAGCGCCTTTGAACATAAATTTGAGGATTTGTTTAAAGAGCGCAGTGATGAAGAATTGCTGGCGATCAAGAAAAAATACGGCGCTACCGGCGATATTCTTGAGGCGGAGAAACGCATCGAAGCGATAGCGCGCGATTTGGTGAATCACTATGTCGATAATATTTTACCGAATGGTTTTAAGGCGCAGGTGGTGTGCCATTCCAAGGTTGCGGCGATTCGTTATCAGACTTTTATCGAGCAAGCCATTGCTGAACGCTTAAGGTTGGAGCAAGGCCAAGCCGTTGTTGACGCCAATCTGGTTGCCGGGATTGGCTTTTTGAAAGCTGCTGTAATTATTTCTTCGGATGGCACTAATGAGGCCGCCTCTGTCACGCGGGTACGGAAACAGGCTAAAGCCTGGAATGCGGTGGCTAATTTTTGCAAACCCTTCGATCTGGACGACCCCGATAAAGAATACACCGGCATTGCTTTTTTGATTGTCTGCGATATGTTGCTGACTGGGTTTGATGCGCCTGTTGAGCAGGTGATGTATATCGACAAAAAAATCAAAGAACATACCTTGTTACAGGCGATTGCCCGAGTCAACCGGGTTAAGAAAGGCAAAACTCGCGGTTATGTCGTCGATTATATTGGCTTGGCGAATCATCTGACCGAAGCGCTTACCTTGTATGCGGCAACCGAGGAGCAGGAAGAGTTGCGTAATGGTTTGAAAAATATTACCTCTGAGCTGCCGATTCTGGAGGAGCGTTATCAGCGCTTGCTTCAGCATTTTAAAGCCTCCGGCGTTAACCGGATTGCTGCTTTTGTGCAAGGCGAATTGCCTGACTTACAAGCGGATGCTGCGGTGGTGCATACGGCGGTTAAGGTTTTAAAGGATGAAAAGTTACGCGCGGATTTCGAGGTGTATTTTAAAAAGTTTTTGTTGAGTCTGGATGTCATCTTGCCTCACCCGGCAGCAAACCCTTTTAGAGTTCCCGCCAAACGGTTTGGTTATATCTTGCGGGTCACCAAGGAACGGTATAAGGATAATAGCCTGCAATTGGGTGATGCCGGTGAAAAGGTCAAGCGTTTGATTAATGAACATTTAATCAGTTTAGGCATTAATCCTAAAGTGCCGCCGGTTGAATTGTTGTCAGACGATTTCATTCAAAAGCTGAATGAACATGCGGGCGGTAATGATGAGGCGAAAGCCAGTGAGATGGAGCATGCGATTCGAAAGCACTGCACCGTCCACTTTGATGAAGACCCGTCATTCTATAAAAGCTTGTCGGAAAAAGTCGAAAACCTGATTGAAAAGCATCAAGGGGAATGGGACGTGCTGGCAAAAGAACTGGAAAAGTTAAGAGGCGTAGCTATTGCCGGTCGCCAAGTCGGTGAGGAAGGCATGACCAAGGAGGCCACTACTTTCTATGCTTATATTGTGGCAATCTCTTTTCCTGATGGCAGCGTACCGGCAGAATCAAAGAATGCTCTTAAGGCATTGATGGAACAGGTCGTGGAACAGTTGCAGGAATCCATAGGCAGTATCGATTTCTGGCAGAATCCCGACAAGCAAAAAAAGATGCGCAGTGAGTTGAAACGCTGCGTGTTATTGTCGGGTGTGCCTGAACTGAAGCAGAACCGGGAGCGCATAGCTGTTGAGATTATGAAACTGGCGAAGAACCGTCATGACGAGTTATTAAAAAGTTAGCCATGAATTTACGAAAAGTCAGAGATATCGAGTATCAGATTCTCCCCGGTACGGAGCGCAAAACCACCGATATTGTGATCGAGCGTGATGGACTGGTAAATGTTCGTCCACCCAGGCATTTTTCAGTTGAGCAGATTGACGCCGTGGTCGAAAGTAAACGCATGTGGATTTATAAGAACCTGGCGGAATGGCGGGACATGAATGCTGCACGGGTGGTGCGCGAATGGGTTAATGGCGAAGGTTTTCTGTATTTGGGGGGCTCTTATCGATTATTGCTGGTTGCCGAGCAGGATGAGCCTCTAAAGCTAAAAAACGGCCGTTTTTGTTTGCGCCGGGATATTATTGACCAGGGCGGCGAGCAGGCGGCTAAAGTTGTTTTTGAGCGATTTTTCGTGGGCAAAGGGCTTGAGCGACTGCGCTCGCGGGTCGATTATTTTGCCGCTAAAGTCGGTGTTAAGGCTCTGTCGGTAACCGTCAAGGATTTGGGTTATCGCTGGGGTTCCTGCTCAAAAGATGGCAAGCTGGCTTTCCATTGGAAGTGCATGATGGCCTCGCCTAAGGTCATCGACTATATCATTGTGCATGAGCTTTGCCATCTGCATCACAGAGATCACACTGAGGCTTTTTGGAATGAAGTTGATAAGGTGCTGCCGGATTACCGGGAAAGAAAGGAAAGTCTACGGAACAATGGGGCAAAGTTTGATTTGTAGTTAAGGCTACCAACTTAAGGGAACCTCTATTAATAACGCGATAAGATGGGCTAATTTATAGGAGGCGCATCAATCGCGGCCGATGCGCTTCACTGTATTCAGCATATCCTATCGAGCTGTCAAAAATCTGAAAAACGAATTAAATAAAATTGCATAATCAAAAAACTGATACATTAAAACAAGTTATAAATCCGATCTAACACAAGACAAGTTACCAAAATTACACTCCATCAGGAATCACTATGCAAGTACAACTACAACCCGAATTTGATGAGGTATTACAACCATTAGGTAGTCATGCGCTGGAATTTTTCCTTGCTGCCAGTTTGTATCATGCTCGAAAAATAAGTTTTGCCAGTGCCGCACACATGGCTGGGCTGGACTTTGATGCCTTTAAAACCCGCTTATCAGAACATTTTGAACAAGGGTATATCATCGCTGATGAATGCGTTTTGGAAGATATACGCACTATAGAAAACCTTTGAGCCGTGAAAATAGTACTCAACACCAGCCCTATTATTTTTCTAAGTAAAATCGACAGTCTTCACTTATTAGTCGATTGTGTTGATGATATTTACGCACCGCAAGCGGTTATTCAAGAGTTGCGTGATTACGCTCCGCCAACTTTCATAAAAGCACGATCGCTTTCAGCTATGGGTGCTGCATACATCCAAGGCGCGCTGGGGCGACTGCATCAAGGTGAATTAGAAGCGATTGTTTTGGCTCAAGAATTATCGGCTGATTTTGTGGTTCTGGATGATTTGTTAGCAAGGCGAAAAGCGCAACGTTTAGCGATCAATGTGATTGGCACACTGGGCTTATTACTTTTAATTGAAAAACGTGGCTTATTGACTGCTGAACAAGTGGGGCAAAAAATAACCCTATTAACCCAGCAACATGGACTGTATTTATCACCCAAAATACTACAGCAAATTCAAATAAAACTTTTGGGCAATGGGTCGTGAAATCTCAGTGAGTAAGTCACGTTGCCCATCATATTGCGCCATAGCAGAGGGCTATTCCCTGTCGAGATCACCGTATTGTCAAGTAGCCTATTGCCTAAACACGCTTTATAATAGGCGGCAGACAGCATTGGGCTGCGGATATATTCTGCAATCGCAATGGCTCTCGGTTTGATCATCCTTAACGTAACAGGAACCCTTAAATGTCTCAGAAAATTTTAGATGTAGTAAAACCCGGTGTTGTAACTGGCGATGACGTACAAACAATCTTTGCGATGTGCAAAAAAAACAGCTTTGCATTGCCTGCGGTAAACGTCATTAACACCGATTCGATTAATGCAGCGCTGGAAGCGGCCGCGAAAGTAAAGTCGGCCATCGTTATCCAGCTTTCCAATGGCGGCTCGGCATTTTTTGCCGGTAAAGGCCTGAAAGCCGAAGGTCAGCAAGCGGCTATTTTGGGTGCTATCTCCGGCGCTCAACATGTACACGCCATGGCTGAAGCTTACGGCGTACCGGTCATTTTGCACACCGACCACGCAGCTAAAAAGCTGTTGCCTTGGATTGACGGCTTGTTGGATGCCGGCGAAAAACATTTCGCGGCTACCGGTAAGCCATTATTCAGCTCACACATGCTGGATTTGTCTGAAGAAAGCCTGGAAGAAAATATCGAGATTTGTGGTAAATATTTAACCCGTATGTCCAAAATGGGCATGACCCTGGAAATCGAATTAGGTTGCACCGGCGGCGAAGAAGACGGCGTTGACAACAGCGATATGGATCATTCACTGCTGTACACCCAGCCTGAAGATGTCGCTTATGCTTATGAACAGTTAAGCAAAATTAGCCCTCGTTTCACGATTGCCGCTTCTTTCGGCAACGTTCACGGCGTTTACAAGTCCGGTAACGTTAAATTGACACCTAGCATTTTGGCTAACTCACAAAAACACGTTTCTGAAAAGTTCGGCGTACCGACCAATACCCTGGATTTTGTATTCCACGGCGGATCAGGCTCCACGCCCGAAGAAATCAAGGAATCGATCAGCTACGGCGTGGTCAAGATGAACATCGATACCGACACCCAATGGGCAACCTGGGAAGGTATCATGAACTACTACAAACAACACGAAGCTTATTTGCAAGGCCAAATCGGCAACCCTGATGGTGACGATAAGCCAAACAAAAAATACTACGATCCACGCGTTTGGCAACGTGCCGGTGAAGTCGGCATGGCGGTTCGCTTGGAGCAGGCTTTCAAAGAATTGAATGCGGTTAATACCCTGTAATTCGATCAGTTAAAAAAAGGCCGGTGCGGTTGCATCGGCCTTTTTTTTGTCCGACAAGCGGCAGGATTGGCACCAAAAATCAGGGGATGAATGATGCGCAGTTATGATGGATAATGGTCTTATTTAACAAGCGGCATAAAAGACGGCTCGTGAATTAACAACGCATGACGAATAACCTACTAATACAGTACACTATATCAACCTCACATTACGGTCTAGCACCATGACAGCAACAAACAACGTACACCCGCATGAAATCCATAAATTCGGCTCGATGGCGGAACGCTGGTGGGATACGCAGGGCGAATTCAAAACCCTGCACGATATTAATCCATTGCGCCTCCAGTTCATCCAGCGTTACGCGGATATTACTGGCAAACGCATTGTCGATGTCGGCTGCGGCGGGGGCATCTTGACCGAAGGGCTGGCTAAACAGGGTGTCGATGCGCTGGGTATCGACCTGAGTGAAGACCTGATCGACATTGCCGATCTGCACGGGCTGGAATCCGGCGTTAGTGCGCATTATCAAAAAATCAGCGCCGAGGACTTGGCCGAACAACAGCCGGAAAGTTTCGATCATGTGACCTGCATGGAAATGCTCGAGCATGTGCCTGATCCCGGTTCGATCATCTCGGCTTGCGCCAAAATGGTCAAACCTGGCGGCATGGTGTTTTTCTCGACGCTGAACCGTAAGCCCAAGGCGTATTTGCTGGCCATTTTCGCCGCCGAATACGTGTTGCGGATGTTGCCCAAAGGCACTCATGATTTTAAAACCTTTATCAAACCGTCGGAGTTGTGCCAGTCGGCGCGTGCGGCAGGCCTTGAGTTGCAGAGCATGGTCGGCATCGAATACAACCCGTTCAGCAAACGTTTCAGCCTCGGCAAAGACATTGACGTTAATTACATCGTCGCCTTTAAACGTATCGAGTGACCATGACTGCCGATTTCAAATTATCCTGCGTATTGTTCGACCTGGACGGCACTCTGGTCGATACCGCGCCGGACTTGATTTCATGCATGAATCTGGCGCTCAACGCCCACGGTTTTGATGTCGCTGCAACTGAAATCATCAAGCCGTTTATTTCCTATGGCGCTGCGGCCATGATCAACGCCAGTCAGCCTACGCTTGATGACCGGGTGAAGACGGATATTTTGAACACCATGCTAACTCACTACCAGAATAATATTGCCGAACACACGGTTTTTTTCTCGGGCATGACTGATACGCTGGCCGCGATTGAAGCCCAAGGGCTGAAATGGGGGGTAGTTACCAATAAGCGCGAACGCTTCACTCATCCGCTAATGGATGCCTTGAAGCTGACCGACCGCGCCGCCTGCATCGTCAGCGGTGACACCACAGCTAACCCCAAGCCCCACCCGGAACCGATGTTGGCAGCCTGTAAACAGGCTGACGTCAATCCACAGGAATGCGTCTATATCGGCGATGCCAGGCATGACATCATGGCTGGAAAAAATGCACACATGAAAACGTTGGTCGCAGTTTACGGCTACATTAACCCCGGCGATGCACCGGAAACTTGGGGTGCCGATGCGTTAATCGAATCACCCAGCCAAATATCAACCTGGATCGCTGGACTACCATGTCGCTAACAAATCAAACCATCTTAATCACCGGTGCTGGCGGGGGACTGGGCAGCACTGCTGCACTGGCGCTGGCCAAACACGGCGCACATATTATTTTGCTGGACAAAAACATTCCTAAGCTGGAAGCGGTTTACGATGCGATTTTGTCAGTCAAAGCGCCCGAGCCGATCATCTATCCATTCGATTTAGCGGGAGCCAATGAACATGAATATCAGGAATTGGCCGACAAGATTGATGAAAAATACGGCTCCCTGCAAGGCATTTTGCATTCGGCGGTGGAGTTCAGCTCTTTCTCTCCTGTTGCTATGCACAAAACTAAAGATTGGGGGCATACCTTAAATGTCAACCTGAATGCGCCTTTTTTACTGTGCAGGGTTTTGCTGCCGGTACTGCAAAAAAGTGAGCATGCCTCCATCGTCTTTACCTCTGATTCTTCGGCCAGAAAAGCACCTGCCTATGCAGGCGCTTACGGCGTTTCCAAAATAGCCTTGGAAGGCCTCGCAAATATCCTAGCCGAAGAGCATGAAGCCTTCGGAAAAATCCGGGTCAATACGCTGATACCGGGGCCGGTAGATTCCCCGTTAAGAAAACGAGCCTATCCGGCGGAAGATAAAAGCAAGCTACCGACCATGAAATCACTGGCTCCTATCTATCAGTATTTATTCGGCTCAGAAAGCATAGGTATAACCGGCCAGGCCGTCGATGCCCGAACCTTCTATCTATAGCTTAGTAGGTCGGGTTAGCGTAGCGTAACCCGACCTACGGAACTACATGAAATACACAGAGGGGGAGTGCGAATAATCAAACACTTCCCACTCCCCACTTTCTATTTATAACTAAATTATTATGGCAGAAAGAGAAGACGTTGTTTTAACCCGGGATGTCAACATTGTCACCATCCCTGACGGTAATACCGGGACTTTAAGCAAAGGCCAGATAGTCACCATTCATCAGGCG
>JBCKWO010000002.1:0-59370 GCA_038922535.1 Methylobacter sp.
TGGTGCAAAGCGTACACAACGGTGAATTATCCGACGAAAACTGGCCCGCTTTATTTACCCGCCGCCATGTTAAACCCGACCTTCTCGAACCGGAGCAACTGGCGTTAATCTGGCAGGGGGAAATCGAAGACGAGTTTGCAACAGCCTCCATCATCGGCACGGCGGCGGTTGCACTTAAGTTGTTGGGCAAAGCTGATACGCAGGAGCATGCTCAGCAGCTGGCGACAGATTATTGGTCTGACAGGAATAAACAAAGGTATGTAAGAGGCTAATATCGCGAATCAGAAACAATTTGAGCATCAATATCCACAAAAATCATCGGCAGCACTTTGCCATTTTTGCTGAATTTTAACGATATGGGTAAGCCGGAATGCACTTTCGGATTTAACCGTACCCCTAACGGCGGATTCGCCGTTAGGCAATCCGCCATGATCAGGATGATCAAACTGACCCCTGCTCGTCTTTTTCTAATCGGAGAGGGGTATGCCATCGGAAATCAAAGGGAGGCTACGCGATTTTCAAATACCCTGTTTTCAGGGTTATCAACATCACTTTTTGGCGATTGTATTCCACGCAGCAAGCCAAGCCTGAGATTGATAAAAATCGGCTTTCTTGTCCAGAAACCCGGTCAACATCTGCCTCAGGATGTTATCAATAATACCGAAAAAATAGGCATGAGCCAGCTGTGGGCTAATAGCGCGAATTTCAGCTGCCTTGATCCCTGCGTCAATAATCCCAGTGATTTTTATGAAGACTGGGGATTCATGCAGCGGGACGGATTCAGGCAAAAATTCATCGGTTTTCAACAACAATAAAAACCGCATCACATTGGGGGCATCTTCTGCCAACTTGAACAACAAATCGACTATGCCTCGCAATTGCTCTGACGGTTTTTCGTTTTGATGCTTTATGTCGTCAATGGAGATATTTAAACTGTCGAGAATATTGGCATACAACTGTGCCGCAATCATCTGTTTGGTTTTGAAGTACTGGAAAATGATGCCGGTATTTTCTATCCCCGCCACCTCTTTAATATCGATTAACGAGGTATTGAAATAACCTTTTTCGGCAAAAAGTGTCAATGCTGCCAGTAATATCTCATCTTGTACTTCAGACTCGGCCTGAGTATCTTCTATTTCTATTTCCTGATCCATGTTCTTCTTTCACAGCTAATTCAATGTGCTGTATTTATAGGTGGGTGAAAATTCAACCGGTCTAAATAGGCCGATTATAATAATATTTATTTTGCGGTCAATACCGCCAATGCCGCGCTTAAGTAATTGATCATCGACCATAAGGTCAATATGGCCGCAATATACAACAAGCCGTAGCCGCAATAATTGATGGGTATACCCATCAAATCTTCGCGATATAACAACATGCCGATCGCCAACATTTGTGCGCTGGTTTTCCATTTACCTAACTGGGAAACCTTGACATGAGCCCGCTGGCCGATCTCTGCCATCCATTCTCGCAGAGAGGCAATGGTTATCTCCCTGCCAATAATGACGGCGGCAGGAATAGCCAGATAAGGACTGCCCTGCTGCTGAACGATCAACACCAAGACCATAGCCACCATCAGCTTATCCGCAACCGGGTCTAAAAAAGCCCCGAAAGGCGTTTCAAGCTGCATTTTTCTAGCCAGATAGCCGTCCAACCAATCGGTAATCCCTGCCGCCAAAAAAATCAGCATGCAGGCGACATTGGAATAGGCCCAGGGCAGATAAAAAACCACGGTTAATAACGGAATTAACGCGATTCTTAACAGCGTGAGATTTGTCGGTAAGTTAAATTCAATTATCATCTTGATGATGAAATAGTTCGTAAATACGTTGTGCTAATTGGCGACTAATGCCGTCCACGCTACAAAGTCCATCCACGCTAGCCTGTGAAATACCTTGCAGCCCCCCAAATTGTTTTAATAAAATCTGCCGCCGTTTAGGCCCCAATCCCGGAATGGCTTCCATAGCCGATTGTTTTTTGGCCTTGCCTCGACGCTGCCTATGTCCTGTTATTGCAAACCGGTGCGCTTCATCGCGGATATGCTGAATCAACAACAGTCCGCTGGCTCCCGGCTTTATATCTATCGGCTGATCCTGCTCCACCCGTATCAGCTTCTCCATGCCGGGTTTTCTATCCGGCCCCTTGGAAACGCCGACTATCATAACATTGTTTATGTCTAATTCCGCCAATGCCTTTTGCGCTTCATGCACCTGACCTTTACCCCCGTCTATGAACAAAATGTCCGGCGCTTCATGTTCGCCCTGTTTCAGCCGCTTAAAACGTCTGAACACCGCTTGATGGATGGCAGCATAATCATCGCCACCAGTTATACCTTCTATATTAAACCGGCGATAAGCTGATTTTACCGGTCCCTCCCGGTCAAAAACAACGCAGGATGCAACCGTATGTTCGCCTTGGGTATGGCTAATATCGAAGCATTCCAAGCGTTTTGGCAGCTCCTTACAGCCCAATTCTTCCTGTAAGCTGAGGAATCTGGCATAAATCCCCTGCTTATCGGACAGCTTGCTCAGCAGTGAATTTTCGGCGTTGGTGCAGGCCATTTGCAGCCATTTTAAGCGCTCGCCCCTGACATTATGGGAAATCGCCACCGCATGTTTGGCCTGCACTGCCAACACTTCCATCAACAACTCAGCCTCTTCCGGCTGATGACTGACGATCAACTCCTGCGGCGCTTGTCTATCCAAATAGTATTGCGGGATAAACGCCTGGACGATAGCCGCCGGTTCATAGTCATCGGCAATCTTGGGGAAAAACACCTTGTTGCCCAAATGTTGTCCGTTTCGAATGAAGAACACCTGCACACAGGCCACGCCAGCCTTAGTCGCGCAGGCAATAATATCGACATCACCCCGCTCACCGTGAACAAAATGTTTCTCCAGCACCGAGCGCAATTTTGCGATCTGATCCCTGAAAACGGCGGCCTGTTCATAGTCAAGATTAGCCGCAGCCTGCTCCATTTTAACAATCAATCGATCAATCAGCAGACTGCCCTTGCCTTCCAAAAATAGCACCGTGCTGTCAACATCCAATGCATAGCTGGCTTTATCGATTAAACCGACGCAAGGTGCGGTACAGCGGTTAATCTGATGCTGTAAGCAAGGCCGGGAGCGGTTATTATAAAAGGTATCGTCGCACTGCCTGATCGGAAAAATCTTTTGCAGCAATTTCAGGCTTTCCTTGATGGCACCGATGCCCGGATAAGGGCCGAAATATTTGCCCTTACGCTTTTTTGCGCCGCGATGCAGGGTAATCTGGGGGAAATCGTGTTCACTGGACAAGAAGATATAAGGATAGGATCGATCATCCCTTAAGCAAATATTGTAGCGTGGCTTATGGCGCTTGATCTGCTGGCATTCCAGCAACAACGCCGCGCCTTCGGTATGCGTGACCGTGACTTCGATGCTCGCAATCTTCGCCACCATCGTCTGCTGCTTGGTCGAAGCGATTTGCTTTTTAAAATAACTGGAAACGCGGTTCTTAAGGTTCTTGGCCTTACCGATATAAATAATCTCGCCCTGCTCATTAAACATCTTGTAAATGCCGGGGCGCGTAGTCAGGCTTTTTAAAAACGCTTTTACGTCAAAACTGTTTTCTGGTAAATCGGGGCTCACGCGTTATCCTGCATCTACACAACATTTATCACGCTATATCCGCCAGATTGCCCTTGGTTTCCAGCCACACTTTTCGGTCTTGCGAGCGTTTTTTAGCCAGCAACAAATCAAGCTTACCGCTAGTGTCGTCGCCTTCTTCCACGGTCAACTGCACTAGCCTGCGGGTGTCCGGGTTCATCGTGGTTTCACGAAGCTGACTGGGATTCATCTCGCCCAGACCTTTAAAGCGTTGCACATTGATTTGGCCTTTGAGCTTTTCGGCGGCGATACGATCCAACACGCCTTGGCGCTCGGCTTCATCCAGCGCATAAAACACCCGCTTGCCGACATCGATCCTATACAACGGCGGCATCGCGACAAACACGTGCCCAGCTACCACCAGCGCATTGAAATGTTGATAAAACAACGCGCAGATCAAGGTGGCGATATGGTTGCCGTCAGAATCCGCATCGGCCAGGATGCACACCTTGCCATAACGCAGGTTTTGCAAATCACTGGAACCCGGCTCAATACCTAAGGCCACGGCAATATTATAGACTTCCTGCGACGCCATCACTTGGTTGGACTCCACTTCCCAGGTATTAAGAATCTTGCCGCGCAACGGCAGGATCGCCTGGAAATCGCGCTCCCTGGCCTGCTTGGCCGAGCCGCCCGCCGAATCCCCTTCGACCAGAAACAATTCGGTACGAGCTATATCCTGCGCCGAACAGTCGGCCAATTTTCCCGGCAATGCGGGGCCTGAGGTGATTTTTTTGCGGATGATTTTTTTATTGGAACGCAGCCGCTTTTGGGCGCTGGAGATAATGATCTCGGCGATTTTCTCGCCTTCCGCCGGGTTCTGGTTTAACCATAGACTAAAGCCGTCTTTAGCCACGCCGGACACAAAAGCCACGCATTCGCGGGAGCTGAGCCGTTCCTTGGTTTGCCCTGAAAACTGCGGATCTTCCAGTTTTACCGACAGCACAAAATGGCAGTTTTCCCAGACATCTTCCGGGGCAACTTTAACGCCGCGCGGCAAAATATTCCTGATGTCGCAAAATTCGCGCATCGCTTCGGTCAAACCAGAGCGTAGGCCGTTGACGTGGGTTCCGCCTTGCGCAGTCGGTACCAGATTCACGTAACTTTCAGCCAACACCTCGGGAGGATTTTCAATCGCCCAGACGATACCCCATTCAACCGCTTCGTGATTGGCGGCCATGTTGCCCATAAACGGCTGTTCCGGGCAATAATCAATGTCGCCGATGCGGTCGAGCAAATATTCCTTCAGGCCATCTTGATAACACCAAAAATAGGCTTCGTCGGTTTGATCGACGTTCAAGGATATTTTTAAGCCCGGACATAAAACCGCCTTGGCGCGCAACACATGCTTAAGCTTTAATACCGATATTTTATTGGAATCGAAATATTTTTCGTTCGGCCAAAAGCGGATCGACGTGCCGGTATTATTCTTGCCGACGCTGCCGGTCTCGGCCAGCTCGGTTTGTTTTTCGCCGTCGGCATAGTCCATCCGGTAAATCTTGCCGTTACGCTTGACTTCTATTTCCAGCTTTGCCGACAAGGCGTTAACGACCGACACCCCCACGCCATGCAAACCGCCGGAAAACTGGTAGTTTTTATTGGAGAATTTTCCGCCCGCATGCAGCTGAGTCAAAATCACCTCGACACCGGAAATGCCTTGTTCGGGATGTATATCGACCGGCATACCCCGGCCATTATCGCTAACCAGCACCGAGCCGTCTTTATACAAGACCACATCAATTGACGTAGCGTGGCCTGCCATCGCTTCATCAACACTGTTATCAACGACTTCCTGCACCAAATGGTTGGGTCGGGTGGTATCCGTGTACATGCCGGGACGTTTGCGCACCGGCTCCAGACCGCTTAAAACCTCAATTGCCGCCGCGTTATATTCGTTACTCATTCTTCCTAATCACTCACAATTCAAAATCAGATATAATGCGGAGGTGCAAGGTTAAAGGTACATGGTGAAAGGTTTTTAACCTTGTACCTTTAACCTTGTGCCTCGCACCTTATCTATACATCGTATCATTAAAAATATTTTTATCTCATGCCGAAAAAGCTTACCCCGACTTTATTCGAAGATTCACTCGCCGAACTTGAGCAATTGGTCAACCAGCTTGAACAGGGCGACATTTCACTGGAAGAATCGTTAAAGTCATTTGAACGCGGGGTTAACCTGACCCGCACCTGTCAAAAAGCCCTGCAAGAGGCCGAACAGAAAGTTCAAATCCTAATTGAAAAAAACGGCACTCAAACCCTGGAGCCCTTTACCGATGAGTAATGCGTTAAAAGAATATCTTGATTTTTGTCAAAACCGTGTAGAAAAAGCGTTAGAAGCGCACCTTCCCGGCGAAAACATCCTGCCGCAAAAACTGCATCAAGCTATGCGCTACAGCACCTTGAACGGCGGTAAACGGATGCGCCCAATGCTGACTTATTGCACCGGCTTAACCTTAGGTATTGCACCGGAAGCCTTGGATGGCCCGGCATGCGCGGTTGAATTCATCCACGTTTATTCGTTGATTCATGACGACCTTCCGGCGATGGACGATGACGATCTCCGACGCGGCAAAGCCACCTGTCATAAGGCATTCGATGAAGCGACCGCCATTTTAACCGGCGACGCCTTACAGGCTTTGGCTTTTGAAATACTGGCCAACGATCCCAGCATCACCGCAACGGCTGAAAACCGCTTGAAAATGATTTCCGTTTTAACCAAAGCCAGCGGCTCCCAAGGCATGGTCGGCGGCCAGGCCATCGACCTGCAATCCGTAGGCACCCGACTGACCCTGCCTGAACTGGAAAACATGCATATCCATAAAACCGGCGCATTGATCCGTGCCAGCGTCAACATGGCTACGCTGGCGAAAGCCGATTTAGACCCCAATATCGCCAAAAAACTGGACAACTACGCCAAGTGCATCGGCTTATCGTTCCAGGTTAAGGACGACATCCTAGACGAAGAAAGCGACACCGCAACCTTGGGCAAAACCCAAGGCAAAGACAAAGACAACAACAAACCCACCTACCCCGCCCTGTTAGGCATGGCCGGAGCCAAACAAAAAGCGCAGGAATTGCATGAGCAGGCGTTGGAAAATTTGAGTATTTTGGGTAGTGAAGCCGATTTATTGAGGGATTTATCGCTTTATATTATTCAGCGGGATCATTGATAAGATCGCGCACTGGATCGTAGGGTACGCTGCGCGTACCTTTTTGGCATTCTGATGGCAGAATGATCTGGAAACGGTACGCACAGCGTACCCTACATGGCTAATCAGCCGGGTAGGTCGGGTAGATACTCTGTTCAAGGTCAACTCTATTTCGTTGGTTTTTAACTATCCGACAGACACCGGAATTGCATAAAAACGCGTATTGTCAAAAGGCTCGTTCTTTTTCAGCATTCCGTGAATAGCATGGAGCAATTTACGCATAACTGCACAGATAGCCTGTAACGGCTTCTTGTTATTAGCTAAAAGATGTTGGTAATAAGCCTTGATGTGCAGATCATGCTGTGAGGCGCTCAAGGCTGGCATATAGAGGGCTGCACGAATATGGCGATTGCCAGCCTTGGATAGCCTGGCCTTCTTGTGGACGCTTTTGCCTGAGTCGAAGGCCTTGGGGTCGAGCCCTGCAAACTTCACCCATTCCCGATGGGATAGGTTTGGCGGTAACAATAACAGTTCGCCCATAAGCGCAATGGCGCTGGTTTCGGCAATGCCTTTGACGCCGACCAATAGCTGGAGCACCCGTGTGAGTTCGGGATATTTGTTGATCAAGATCAGCGCCTCAGCCGTCAAGCGGTCGAACCGTTTTTGTAATTGAGTGATAGCCAGTTTAGCATCACGCAGCACTGCTTTAGGTGTCTCCCGAGTGGCGGTTAGCGCATGCAGATGGTTTTTGGCGGCCGCTTTCTGGCCAGTTAACGAATTAATGCGGCGAGCGAAACTGCGAACAGCGATCTTCTCATTGGAGGGGCGAGTCCATGCGACGAAGTCCATTCTCTCGGCATATTCGGCCAAAGTGTCGGCATCGACAGCATCCGTTTTACTGTTTTTCATCAATACCTTGGCGAAGTTATGGGAGGCTTTTGGATTAATCACCATGATCGGCACACCCGCATCATGCAGGGCGATTGCCAAATCGAAGTGATAAACGCCGGTGGCTTCCAGGCAAACGATGATGCCTGGCAGCTTGATCAGTTTTTTGACCAACCGGGCGCGATCCGCAGGGGTGTTGGTGAACTTCTGTGGATTGAACGGCTTGCTCTTCTTGCGGATAACCAGAACCAGTTCCTCGGCACCGACATCAATGCCTGCTTGGTGTGATGGCTTTGATTCATTGTTATTTTTATTAAGTTGAATGTTTGGCATATTATTTTGTCATCAAGTGGTAAAGAAAGTAGACTGTTCACTGGTTCCCGACCCTGCACATGCACCTACCTTCCTTGTGTATGCAGGCTCTAAGCCTCAGATACTCCACGGTATGGGTGAATAGGGCGGGGGCCAATCTACGAGGCAGGCTCTGGTTAACAAAAATCAGTCCTCAGGTCGGGACGGCCTCCCAATAAACGGTTAAAGCTTACTCAATTTATTTAGCTATATTTTATTAAATTTGATCATACAAGGTCGGGCATGCTGTTTATGCCCGACATTTCTGCGGACAAATACATCATCCGATTTTGGCTTTGTTCTCTGATGTACAATTACCGATAATGAAATGTCGGGCAACGCTTAGTTGTTGCCTGACCTACAACGCTGTAAGGCGGATTATTGTAGGGTGGATTCGCCGCGAGGCAATCCGCCGCAACTGCGATAAGCTGTCATCGGCGTTGCGCGCTGATTGGCGGTTTGCTGTCGCGAAACCGCCCTACACATTACACTTCATGAAAACTAAAAGCCGGACTGAGCAACATGCCCCGCCCAGACTTGATAATCAAATTAATTTAATAGAACTACCGTATGCCTACAAACCTGATCATTTTTTTCTTCTATTTAGTTACAGTTGTTTATTTCGCAGGCTTTGCTCTGACCCATAAATCACCGCAAACCAACTTCAAAGATGTCTACCTGTATACAGGAACGCTCGCCATGCTCGGATGCATCAGCGAGGTGGCTATCAATAGCTTCTGTCGGGCGGTATTCGACACCTCCCTTTGGGAATATCGGGTAACGCCTATACACCATGGCGATACCTCGGTTTTTGCGTTTTTTCAGTGGTCACTCTATGGGTATCATCTTTATTTTGTTCGAAAAAAGCTTCAATCCTTTCACCTTAAATATGAAGACTATATATTTGCTTTCATACTCGCTATAGAGGCGTTATTGCTGGAAATATTAGTCAATGTTTCCAGTAATTATTTCCTGAATACCTACGTTTTTTATTATCTACCTAACGACATGGGGCACTTGACTACTATTTTTGTTTTCCCTTTTTATCTTCTGGGAGGAGCTATATTGATCGGCATGTTTAAACGGTTTTTGCTAGACCCCATGTTCTTCGGAACACTGAGTTTTTCTGTTGCTTTTATTTTTGTGTTTTTAACGTGATATTTTTTTATATCCTTGAAAGCACCGCCCAAACCTAATTGCGCTCGACGAATTTCGTCCAACGCAAGCGGTTGGCGTTGGCGACTACGGTCACAGAAGACAACGCCATCGCCGCACCGGCAATCATCGGGTTTAACAAAACGCCGAATAGCGGATACAACAACCCTGCCGCGACCGGAATGCTGACGGTGTTATAGAAAAACGCGCCGACCAGGTTTTGTTTGATGTTGATGACTGTCGCTTTGGATAATTCAATGGCTTCAGGCACTTTTAGCAAGGAACCTTGCATAATAACCACATCGGCGCTTTCAATGGCAACATCGGTGCCGGTGCCGATGGCAAAACCGACATCGGCCTGCGCCAATGCAGGTGCATCATTAATGCCGTCGCCGACCATGCCGACGATTTCACCCGCCAGTTGCAGCCCTTTAACCACCTCCGCTTTATCTTGCGGCAGCACCTGCGCCCGCACTTCCAAAATACCGGCCTGTTTGGCTATGGCATGAGCGGTAATTGGGTTGTCCCCGGTCACCATGATAATGCGCACACCCTGGTTAAGCAGCACTTGCACCGCGTGCGCGGAATCCTTTTTAATCGGATCGGACACGGCGATGATGCCCGTTATTTTATCGTCTACCGCAAGCAGCATCGGCGTTTGACCCAAAGCCGATAATTCTTTCAGTCGGTTGTTAAAACGGGTGTAGCTTACGCCCTGCGCTTCCATCAACGCGGTGTTGCCGAACAACACGCGCCGTCCGTTAATCGTCGCCATCACCCCGTGGCCTGCAACGGCTGCAAATTGCTGCACTTTTTCCAGTTTTATTTGCTTGGCTTCAGCTGCCGACAAAATAGCCGCCGCCAGCGGGTGTTCCGAGCCTGATTCAATGCTTGCCGCCCATTGCAATAGCTGTTCTTCGCTAAAGTCGCCTACGACCTCAACCGTTGAAACGGTGGGCTTGCCCTCGGTCACCGTGCCGGTTTTATCGAGTATCAGACAGGTTAATTTACCCGCCGTTTGCAGGGCTTCGCCCTTGCGGATCAAAATGCCTGATTGGGCAGCCCTGCCCACCGCTACCATCACCGAGATAGGCGTCGCCAAACCCAAGGCGCAGGGACAGGCGATAACCAGGACGGTCATTGAGGTGACAAAGGCGTAACCCAAGGACGGCTCGGGCCCAAATGTGTACCAAACCAAAAAAGTCAGCACTGAAATGGCGACCACGACCGGTACGAAAACACTGGAAATTTTATCTGCCAGCCGGGCGATTTCGGGTTTGCTACTTTGCGCCTGCCGGACGCTTTTAATAATCTGCGCCAATGCGGTATCACGGCCGATGCGGGTTGCGGTAAACAAAAAACTGCCGGTTTGGTTCATGGTTCCGGCAACCACTTCGGAACCCACGATTTTTTCTACCGGCAACGGTTCGCCGGTCAGCATCGATTCGTCAACCGTGGAATGCCCTTCCAGCAACACGCCGTCAACGGCGATTTTTTCGCCGGGCCGGACTCTTAAGGTTTCACCCAAGCCGACTGCTTCGATCGCAATATCCATTTCCTCGCCATTCCTGATCACGCGCGCGGTGCGCGGCTGCAACCCGATCAATTGCCGAATGGCGCTGGAGGTTTTGCCTCGGGCCAATGTTTCCAATCCTGAGCCCAGATTAATAAAGGCCAGGATCATCACGGCGGCCTCAAAATAGGCATGTTTCGCCAGCGACGGCAAGGTTTCGTAATAATCGATGACAATACAGGAATACAGCCACGCCGAACCGGTACCCAGGGCAATCAGGGTATCCATATTGGCCTGCCCCAGCGTTAATGACTTGTACGCACCGCTGTAAAAATGCCAGCCTGAATAAATCAGGATGCTTAAGGTGATAAGGGCAATTTCCGGCCAAACCCATAGACCTGCTGTTGAACCGATTTCAGGCAACCAGTCAAAATAATCGGCTATCATTAGCGATAACCCAAAGATTGCCGCCACACCCGCTTTTTTCATCAACTGGCGGTAGCGTTGCAACTCTTGTGCTTCCTGTTCGGCAGGGTCTTCAAAACCCTCCATCACCGCCGCATCATAACCGGCTGCCTTAACGGCCTGTTTTAACAGCTCGGGATCGGCATGGCCTTTAACTACAGCGGAGTGGTCGGCAAAATTGACGCTAACCGAGATCACGCCTTCAACTGCTGCCAAAGCGCCCTCAACAACGCTGACGCATCCGGCGCAACTCATGCCTAAAATTGATAAACGCAATTCATCGGTAGTCTGGGTACTCATAAAATCACTCCTCGCATTACGATGTTGCTACGGTAAAACCCGCATCACTAATAGCGGCGGCAATAACATCCAAGCTGGTTTTTGCAGTATCGAATTCGATGCTAACTTCCTTGTTTTGGCTGGATGCGTTAACCGACAACACACCGTCGATAGCTTTCAGCTTGCTTGTTACCTTGGTTTCACAACCGCCACATTTCATGCCGGTAACGGTTAACGATACGGATTCAGTCATGTTAATCTCCTTTTGTGGTAAAGACTTTGCAATACAGCGCCTCTAAAATAGAGCCTCCATCATACTCGACTGATAGTCGATAATCATGGTATAAATCTTAACTTAATAAGGTATTCTTATACGTATACCGACCTAACACCTACAACAACCAACAAAACACCGTGAACAATTTACATGGCAGACATAATAATCGGGCGGCAACAGATTTTTGACCCAAAGTTAAACATTTATGCCTATGAACTCCTTTTTAGGGGCCACGATTTTGATCTGAATAATAAAGAAGGCGCTACCCAAACTACCCATCAAGTCATTACCGACACCATTTTAGAGCTTGGACTCAACACCATTGTAGAGCCGCACAAAGCTTTCATTAACTTTACGACACAAAACATTCTGGGCACTATAAAATAACTATGCCGTTAAATACCATTACCAACCAAACTATCGCGCTGGCCGGCATCGCCCAGGCTGCGGCGCTGGTACAACAACTGGCGACAACCGGCACCGCCGATTCGAGCGCCCTTGAGGCCAGCATTGCCAGTCTTTTCATGAGTGATGAGCATGGCGTAGCCAATGTCTACGGTGGATTATCAGGCCTTAAGCTGGGACTTGTTCAACTTAACGACCAAATGACCAGCCTTAAAATCTCCAATCCTGAACAGGCACGCTATGCCGCCTCGCTGGTTTTTCTGGAGAATCAACTGTCCAAGCAACCGGACATGCTTAAAACCATTTTCACCGGAATTGACCGTGCCCAAGCGCAATCAGAACATTTCGGTCAACTACATGAGAATGTGCTGGCGAATCTTGGCGACATTTATCAGACCACCATCAGCACCCTGCAACCGAGAATCATGGTCAATGGCGAACAGGAATATTTATCCAGACCCGACGTCGTCAATAAAATTCGCGCCTGCCTGCTGTCCGGGATACGTTCGGCCATTCTTTGGAGAAACTGCGGAGGCACCCGCTGGAAATTTTTGTTTTACCGTAAAAAAATTCAGGCCGAATTGCAAAACCTGCGAACACAACTTTAGCACCCCTATGACCGCCCTTATCGAAGCCGAACACCTGACCCGTTATTACGGCACGCATTGCGCCGTTAACGATGTCAGCTTTACCTTAGCCAAAGGTGAAGTGCTCGGTTTTTTAGGTGCCAACGGTGCGGGTAAAACCACCACCATGCAAATGCTGTGCGGCAATCTCGCCCCCAGCGCCGGGCAAATTAAAATCAACGGTTTCGATCTACTGGATCAACCCAAAGCCGCTAAAATGAATCTGGGCTATTTGCCCGACACACCGCCGCTGTACAAAGAATTAACCGTGCAGGAGTTCCTACTTTATTGCGCCAGACTGCACGGCATCGCCAAAAATTCCGTCACTGCCGCCATCAACCAGGCCCAAGAGCGTTGCGGTTTGACCGATGTGGCCGATCGGCTGATTGCCAATTTGTCCAAAGGCTTTCAGCAGCGTGTCGGCATTGCCCAGGCCATCTTGCACAACCCTGAAGTTATCGTACTTGATGAGCCGACTGTCGGACTCGACCCCATTCAAATCAGGGAAATACGTGCTTTGATACGGGAGCTGGGACAGGATCACGGCGTCATCCTGTCTACCCATATACTGACCGAAGTGCAGGAATCCTGTTCGCATGTGCAAATCATTCATCAAGGACAGCTGATCCTGAATGAAACTATAGCCGGACTTAACCGGCAAATGGATACCGGTACTCTGCAAGTCACCACCCGGTTTGCGCCTGACATTAACAGCTTATTGACCATTCCCGGTGTCAATTCTATCGAAAGCATCGCTGAAAACCGGATTAAAATTCATCACAGCGTAACCGCCAATCCTGCCGAACAAATTACCGAACACATCATTGCCGCCGGTTGGAAACTACAGGAATTGACGCCGATAAAAAGGTCGATGGAAGATATTTTTATCAGCTTGACTAAAGAACATTCCGGTTTATGAGCATGATCTTAACAATCGCTTCCCGCGAATTTAAAACCCTGTTCTTATCGCCGATGGCCTGGACGATATTGGCCATCCTGCAATTCATCCTGGCGTTTTTGTTTTTAACCCAGGTCGAAGCCTTCACCTCGCTCCAGCCCAAACTAGCGTTGATTGAAGGTGCGCCCGGCCTGACCGACATCATCGTGCCGCCGTTGTTCGGCAACGCGGGCATTATTTTGTTGCTGGTCACGCCGCTGTTAACCATGCGCCTAATCTGCGAAGAACGCCGCAATAAAACCTTATCGCTGCTGCTTTCTGCACCTATCTCCAATATCGACATTATTCTCGGCAAGTATTTAGGCAACCTCGGGCTAATGTTGCTGATTATCGCGCTGATTACATTAATGCCCCTATCTTTGCTATGCGGCGCTGAGCTGGATTTGGGCAAATTATTTGCCAATATGCTGGGCTTGCTGTTGCTGGTCACCGCGTTTACCGCCACCGGCCTATTTATGTCCTGCGTCGCCGGTCACCCCACCGTTGCCGCGATGGGCACTTTCGGCATTTTGCTGCTGCTGTGGATTTTAGACTGGACCGTCGGCATGAACGATCAACGTAGCGAACTGTTTGAATACCTGTCGATCCTCCGGCATTTCCAGAACATCCAAAGCGGCCTGATCAGCTCGGTCGATGTGAGTTATTTTTTGCTGTTTATCGCCACTTTCATCGCGCTGAGTATTCGCAGCCTGGATAACGATCGCTTGCAAAAATGAAAATATCACCCCATAAACACCAGCAAATTCGCTTAAAAAATGGCCTAATCGTCCTGGTTATAGTGTGCTTGCTCGGCACCCTGGCGTGGTTAAGCACCCTCTACAAAATAGAAATCGACCTGACCGGCAATAACGGCAACAGCCTGTCCCTGTCCTCGCAAAAACTATTGGAATCGTTGCCTGACAAAATAACCCTGACTGCCTACATCAAAAAAGAACCGGCACTAAGAAGCCAGATCTCACAATTGATTGACCGCTATAAACGCCATAAAGCCGATCTGAGCCTAAGCTTTATCGACCCCGACTCGCAACCGGAAAAATCCAGAGAATTGAATATAGACGCGGCAGGTGCCATTATTGTCGAATACCAAGGCCGCACCGAAAAACTGAACTTCATCTCCGAATCCTCCCTGACCAATGCCTTGCTGCAACTGGCTAACGCCGATGAACGCTGGGTCACCTTCCTGACCGGCCATGGCGAACGCACTCCTGACGGCATCGCCAATTTCGATTTAGGCCAATTCGGCAAAGAACTGGATCGCCGCAAAATCAAGGCTCAAGCCATCAATCTGGCGACGATGCCGGACATTCCCCACAACTCTGCGCTGCTGGTGCTTACCGCTCCCGCCGTGCCTTTGCTGGCAGGTGAAATCGACCTGATCAAGCGCTATATCCAACAAGGCGGCAATCTGCTATTACTGACCGATCCGGGCAACCACCACTTAGATGCATTGTTGCAGATTCTGGGTTTGCGCCAACTGCCGGGAACCCTCGTAGATAGCAAATCAAAACTGTATGGCATTAACGACCCCAGCTTCGTACTGGCGAGCGACTATATTACCCATCCCATCACCCAGGGCTTCCAAACCATAACCGTTTATCCGGTCACCGCCGCGCTGAAGATTAGCGAGGAAACAGATTTTAAGCCTGTCGCCCTGCTCAGCAGCGCAGCACAATCGTGGACGGAAACCGGCTCGATAGCCGGGAAAATCCGCTTCGATGCCGATGGCGACGAAAAACAAGGTCCGCTAGCCTTTACCTATGCCCTAACCCGTCCTTCGAATGGCGCCATCGACAAGGCTCTCCTGAGCGCAGCCGAAGGGCTCGGTGCAGAGTCCGTACAGGCTCAAGAACAGCGCATTGTCGTGGTCGGTGATGGCGACTTTCTATCCAACAGCTATATTGGTAATATCGGCAATCTGGACATGGGGCTCAGAATGGTCAACTGGCTGATCCATGATGACCGGTTTATCGACATCCCGGCCAAAATCGCCACTGATAAAAGCCTGCAATTAAGCCAGACCAGCGTCGCCGTGATCGGCTTCGGTTTTTTGGTTGTCATACCGTTGCTGTTAATGGGGGCGGGTTTTTACATCTGGCGCAAACGCAAACAGCGTTAAACTGCCCCCTGTTAATCCTTTAATCGACTGCTTAACAATTGCTGCGCCCGGTTATCTGCACCCGACGGAAGTTTGCCTGCGCTGGCGTTAATCCACGCGACTATGTCTTTCCAGGCCGTAAGCGCTTGTAAATCGCGTAACAGCATGTGGTAGCCGTGCGGATAAATCGCCACGATTTTCCCCGCCGCATCTGTCTGGAGAAATTGCTGCAAGAACGCATAAGTCGGTTCCTTGGGGATAATTTCGTCTTTCTCGCCGTAAAGCATCAGGGTATTGCCGTGCAATGTCGCCGCGCTGTCAAAGGCAGCGTCCATCAAATCGGCCAAGCCGTACACCGTTTCCACCCGAGTCGCCTTGATAACCCACGGATCACGAGCCATGGCGCGGAGCATGTCAATATTATCCGATGCCACGACATGTACGCCCTGCCCGGTCAAGGTCAACCAAGGCACGGTATGCGCCAGCGTCCACAGCAAACTGGTTTGATACCAAGGCATGGTTGATCTCGCCCATAGCGCCGGGGCGGCGAGTATAACGCCTGCAACTTCAGGCATCTCCGTTTGACTCATGGCCGTGATGACAACTGCACCGCCCATGCTTTCGCCTAGCAGATAAACCGGCCGTTTTGGATAACGTTGTTTGACCAGTCGCACCAAATCCTGCAAATCTTTGGTATATGCCTCACCCCCCGCCCATAAGCCGCGTTGCGGAGCCGCGCCAAAACCGCGTTGATCATAGGCGAAACAGGCAATACCCTGTTTGCTGAAATACTCCCCCGGCGAATCAAAAAAACGACTGTAATCGTTAAAACCGTGCAGCGCGATAATGACCGCATGCGGTTCGGCCTTAGGCAGCCAATGGCGTAATGGCAAACTTGCGCCATCTTCGGTGAGGAAAATGTTCTCGCCAAGATGCGCCGCATTATTATTGGCGCCGGGCAGATAAATCATCGGCATACAGCCGCTTTGAGTAATGAGCAACAAAAGAGCGATGAGTGGGTATCGATGATTCATGCGTTTTGATCAACATTTTGTACTGGGTGTTTATAGTATAACCGTGCCAGTTGAATTCCGATTGCATGAACGGAAATTTACTAAAGCTATTCAGGCCTATCCAAAGGCTTTATCATAGATACAAATGCGTTGTAGATCCCTAACCAAAACAAAAGCTAACTCCCACCATTAATCATCTTTGTACCTTGGCAAGACAATACCGCCCCTCCAACAACAGCCGCTCATTTTCCATTAAGAGAATACTGCGTAAAACTGCGCTTTATGTGCTGATCACCTTTTTAGCCTCATCGGTCGGCTTGTGCGTATTATTGCGCTGGTTGCCCGTGCCGACGTCGGCGTTTATGGTGTATCGGCATGTTGAGGACTTAATCGATGACGGCTCGTTCAGGGTTATTAGCTACTCATGGGTTGGCGAAAAAAAAATATCGCCCTATGCCGCTTCGGCCGTTATTGCCGCCGAAGACCAACGGTTTTTCCAGCACTCCGGGTTCGATTTGCATGCCATACAGTCATCCATTGATGTGTACATGGACGGCGGACGACTTAGGGGCGCGAGCACCATTTCTCAGCAGGTGGCCAAAAATTTATTTTTAACGCCGTCAAAAAGCTTTCTCCGCAAGGGGCTGGAAGTCTGGTTTACGACCTTGATCGAATTGCTGTGGAGCAAGGAACGGATATTGGCGGTTTACCTGAATATCGCCGAGTTCGGCGATCATCTCTTCGGCATAGAGACCGCAAGCCAACGCTATTTTGGCGTCCATGCCAGCCAAATCAGTCGATCTCAGGCGGCATTATTGGCGGCAACCTTGCCTAATCCGATACTGCTACGGGTAGCGCAGCCATCCCGTTATTTACTTAAACGGCAACACTGGATACTCCGGCAGATGCAAAATCAATAAGGCTTTAAAAAAATAAATTCTGATATAATCGCGAAAAATTATAATAACTGTCCAAGACAGACTTCTAACTCACCTCAACACCCTGTAAATAGAGATAAGCCATGAGTATGCAAAAATCCATCATCAATACTCGTTTAGTAATGAGTAGCTTGGTTATATCAAGTCTGCTTGTAGGTTGTGCGAGCACCGCGAAGCCCAACGAGCTGGATCCTTGGGAAGGCTGGAATCGCGGCACTCAAGAATTTAATGACGACCTCGACAAGGCCGTTCTAAAACCGATGGCGAAAGGCTACTTATGGATAACCCCGAAATTCGTTAATGACGGCATAACCAATTTCTTCAGTAACATGAACGACATCGGCGTAACTCTCAATGATGTTATGCAGCTTAAAATGACACAAGGCGGTATGGATGCCAGTCGTTTTCTGGTTAACACTACGGCAGGCGTAGCCGGTTTTGTCGATGTGGCGACGATGATCGATCTGCCCAAGCATAATGAAGACTTCGGCCAGACGCTTGGCTTTTGGGGAGTTCCGACGGGTAACTACCTGGTGGTGCCGCTTATGGGAGCAAGCTCACCTAGAGAAGTCGGCGGCGCTATTGGTGATGCTTTAATGAATCCACTGACCTATACCTTTGTATTTGCCGGTGGCACCGCCGCCGTCAGCGCGATCAATGCAGGAGCCAAAACGGTTGATGTTACCGATACCCGCGCCGATTTAATACCGACTGAAAAAATCGTTGATGAAGCCTCTATTGATCGTTACTCCTTTATCAAAAATGCTTACCAACAACGCCGTGAATATCTGCTTCATGACGGCAATGTTCCTGAAGAAGATGAGCTCCAGCTGGAAGATGACGCTGCGACAGAAGGTAAAAACACTGCAAAAGCTGCCAGCGTTCCATCGACAACTACCCCCCATAAAGCGGGTGCAGCTCCGGTTACCAATAACTCCAAACACTTTCTAGACATATCGGCGCCTGTTAAAAAATAAACATCGCAAAAGGGCGACCGGCCACTCGCCCTTTATCCGACTATAAAGCTGAATAATGTTTTGACTTCCTGCTTTAAAATGAAATTTCCGCCATTCATCTTATTATTGGGTATTTTTTCCGAATGCGCTTCATCCCCTGTTGCAGATAACTGGGCAACGATCAAACAAACGGCACAAATCGGCGCCAGCGCCCAGAGTATTGGCGCTGCAACCGCCGGTTGTTTAAGCGGTGCAGTTTTGCTACCTCAGAATGGCACTGGCTATCAATTAATGCGGCCTACGCGAGACCGGTCTTACGGTCATCCCGACTTGATCCGCTTTATCGAAGGCATCGCGCAAACCACGCATTTACGGCACTGGGGAGTCTTGTTGATTGGCGACTTAGGTCAAGCGCGCGGCGGCCCGACCCCAAGCGGGCATCGCAGCCATCAAACCGGACTTGATGTCGATATTTGGTATTTGCTTTCGACTGCCAGGGATGGTGGAAGTGTCGCAACCGGTAGGGAACCTGTGCGACCGACTGCCAGAGATGGTGGAAGTGTCGCAACCGGCACGACTGCACGGATGCAGGAGGTAGAGCGACGCTGGGAGCGGTTGCCGAGGGAACCGGTGCGACCGCAACAGGCCGCAACCCGAAGCTTGACATTTAACGAGCGTGAAACCTGGAGTTCCCCGTCAATTCTTACCGATCAATCGGATACCATTGATGAAAGCCAATGGTCGTCGGCTAATGAGAAAGTTCTTGAGACTGCGGCGCGCCAGCCTGAAGTGGATCGTATTTTCGTCAACCCCAGCGTCAAGCGCCTGTTATGCACACGCCAATCGAGCCATGATTGGCTAAGAAAAATCCGTCCGTGGTGGGGGCATGACGATCACTTCCATGTACGCCTCAAATGCCCATTGAATAACAAAAATTGCACCGGACAGGAACCGCTTCCTGAAGCCGATGGTTGCGATGCCTCACTGGCCTGGTGGTTTTCAGAAGAAGCCAAAACGCCGACGCCCGCCGCTAAAAAGCCGGAACCGCCGGTGCTTCCTGCGCTATGTGATGTTGTTTTAAACTCAGACAGTCAAACTAAATCAAGCCCTTCGCATCCCTAATCGGGACGATAAAACCCAGCCCGTCATCCATCGCAATAAAATCGGACAATTCCAGCCGCAACTTATCCAGCGCCCCATCAAGCGTTTCATGCTTTACCTGATGAAACGAAGGCAGCATGGTTGATGCGTTATGGTATTTCAAAATATCCAACAATATTCTGGCTTGTTCAATGGTGTATCGATGTTTCACAACTTCTCCGTGGGTATACTTTATTAGTTTTGTAGGTCAGATTAGCGTAGCGTAATCCGACGCATCGAAGCCAGAAATGTCGGGTTACGCTACGCTCGGCAATTGCTCCTGCATTGCTCTACCTCCTGCATCCATGCAGTCGTAACCCGACGCGGCTTTACCGACGACAGGGAAACCGCCGGTTTCAAACCGGTTCAATAGGTTTTCATCAATCCATCCAGCGTCAACCCGCAACTGGGCACAAACGCTTTCATAAAAAATATGACTTCCGGTTGCTCGGATGCGCCGAGTGTTAAAACCAGCTGTTCGGAAGCCATTTCAAACTCTCTATTGCCGGCCTTTAACTCGGCCTGACATTTGAGATAAGCCGATATTTTATCTGCGGCCTTGATAATCTGCACATGCTCTTTCGGCATCTTGTCATGACAAATCAGCACCTGAAAGTCAGCCTGCAACTCAACCGGCAAAAGCGCCAACAACTCAATCTCCGCTTGTTTTTCAATCTGCTTGTAAGCCGCATTGATTTCCTGGGAATGATATTTAATCGGCGTGGGCAGATCGCCGGTAATCACTTCGGTGATGTCGTGATATAACGCCGCCGTAGCAATGGCATTGGCGTCAACATTCCCGCCATAATAACGATTTTTAATCAGGGCCAGGGTATGGGCAATAACCGACACTTCCCAACTATGCTCCATGACATTTTCATCATGTGCATTGCGCTTGAGTCCCCAGCGTTTAATCCATCTGAGTCGTGATAAATAGGCGTAAAAACTGCTTGTTATCTCTTTCATTTACTCTATTTCTTCAATAAAAGTGTTTTCTATCGGCACCTGGACATAATGCTTTTTGTTGTCCCAGAAGTAATAATAGCCCTTGTCGCTGGTGGTGACCTTGCCATTGTGAATCGTCCATGATTTCATGGTCGAACCGTTGGCGTAAGTGACCTGATAATTTCCGTCCAGAAATTCAACCGCCTTCCGAGACAGCTGGTTTTGTTGATCTTGAGTACAGCCAGCCAGTAAAACCAGCATCCCTAATAGAGTCATTATTTTCATCGATTAAACCTTGTAAGTATTTATAACTGTAGATTGTACCGCTATGATGCTTAAATGTACTATTTTGGTTGTAGCTAAACATCATGCTTATTCAGTGGTACCCCGGCCATATGCACAAGGCCAGCAAAGAGGTTAAAGAAATCCTGCCCAAAATTGACCTGATCATCGAAATTCTGGACGCGCGCATTCCGTTCAGCAGTCAAAACCCGATGCTCGCTACTCTGCGCGGCGACAAGCCTTGCATTAAAGTGCTCAGTAAAAGCGACCTTGCCGACCCTGCGATTACCCAACAATGGCAAACCTATCTGGAACAGGAGCAAGGCGTAAAAACCCTGGCGCTGACCACCGAACAGCCCGAGAAAATGCGCCAGCTGACCGAGCTGTGCCACAAGATGCTGCCGGGTAAAGCGAGCAGCGACAAACCCATCCACACGCTGATCATGGGTATACCCAATGTCGGCAAGTCGACGCTGATCAACATACTGGCCGGGCGGATGATCGCCAAAACCGGCAACGAACCAGCCATCACCAAAACCCAGCAACGCATTGACATAGGTAACGGCATTATTCTTTTGGACACCCCTGGCATGCTCTGGCCCAACGTCGAAAACAAGAACAGCGGTTATCGGCTGGCGACTACTGGAGCGATCAAGGACACCGCTATCAGTCACGACCACGTTGCCTTCTTCGCCGCCGAATACCTGTTGCAGCATTACCCAGATTTACTGCAAGCCCGTTTTCAGCTGGAGCAACTCCCGGAAAGCGAACAACAGCTAATGGAAGTCATCGGTAAAAAACGCGGCTGTTTGCGTTCAGGCGGACGCATTGAAATGGACAAGGTAGCCAAAATTCTGCTGGCCGAACTGCGCGCCGGAACCATCGGCAGAATCAGCCTGGAAACCCCGGCGATGATGGAAAAAGAACTGGCCGAGCTGGTGATTATTCGCGAGCAGAAAGAGGCTAAGAAAAAAGCGCGTAAGCAGAAGTGGAAAGGGGCTGGCTAAGCGGCCAGTTTATAAGGCTCTTTGAACTGAATCGTTGGCAACAGTAAACGTATTTCCCAGCACCTGAAAATCGTTAATTTCTTGCCGCTGTAACTTATGTCTAATGGCTTCAAAATAGCGCACGGTTCCTTCTGCGTATAATTTCTTGCCACAGTGCAAATAAACTTCCGCTGAAACATTTAAAACAGCGGCATGTAAGCCACCGCATACAATTTTTTCCACTTCTTTTGTTTCTAATTCGCCACCGAAAATTGGGCATTTTGCAAAAGGCATCCTGTTTTTCTCTCTTTTACTGGATTAGTTGAACAAAGTGAAGCATATCCTACGAACTGCAAGACAACATCGAACAACCCGCCCGCTGCCTAGCCCAGTCGGGGCGTTTTAAGGCAAACTCTTCTTTGCCGGGTTGTTCGTCATAAGGATGGCGCAATAACTCCAATAACTCATTGACCATCGAAAAATCGCCCTGCTCTGCCTTGTCTATCGCCAGTTGTGCCAAGTAGTTTCTCAGCACGTATTTTGGATTGGCGGCGTTCATGCGCTTGCGGCGTTCTTCGTCAGTAATTCCGGAAGCTTGAACCCGTCGCATGTAAAGCCTGAGCCAGTTGCCAAGACGCACTTTGTACTCGTCGTCTACCTGTTCCGGCACATAATAGGCTTCCATCAGCGGCGCGATGATGGCTTCATCACTCAACTCAACATCCATGACCAGCAGGGCAAGTTTGCGGTAAAAAATGGTCATGTCTGTTTCAACCGATTGCAACAGGATCAACAACTCGGTGTGCAGCTCGTCATCGATGGACGGATCATAGGCATTCAGCCCCAGCTTCCCTGCGACCATGGTTTGCCAGTCTTGCTCAAAGGTTTCCGTATAGCCGTTGATTGCCTGTTGCAGCGGCTCAACCTGCCCTATCAGCGGATAGATGGCATTGGCCAATTGCCCCAGATTCCAGAAGGCGATTTGCGACTGGTTGCCGAAACGGTACCGACGCTCCCCCGCATCGGTGGTATTGGGTGTCCAGTTGGGATCGTAATTTTCCAGCCAGCCGTAAGGACCGTAGTCGATGGTGAGGCCGAGTATCGACATATTGTCGGTATTCATCACGCCATGCACAAAACCAACGCGCTGCCAGTGCACGATCATCTTCGCCGTCCTACGGCAGACTTCTTCAAACCAAGCTAAATAAACGGCCGGCGACGGCTCGCCTAAATGCGAAAAGTCGGTGCGGATGGTGGTGTCGACCAGTTTTTTCATCAGTTCGACCTCGCCCCTGGCGGCAAAAATCTGAAAATTGCCGAAACGGGTAAACGACGGCGCAACCCGACAAACTACGGCACCCGGTTCAAGCTTGGGATTGCCGTTGTAAAACATATCCCGAACCACCTGTTCGCCGGTCAGTATCAAACTCAATGCCCGCGTGGTCGGCACGCCCAAATGGTGCATGGCTTCGCTGCACAAGAACTCGCGTACCGACGAACGCAACACCGCCAGACCGTCGGCATTCCTCGAATAAGGCGTTTCACCCGCTCCTTTCAGCTGTAACGTCCAATGCTCGCCTCGACGATTGACTACTTCGCCCAGATTAATGGCTCGGCCGTCGCCGAGCTGCCCCGCCCAGTTGCCAAACTGGTGGCCGCCGTAAACGGTTGCATAAGGATCCATGCCGGACAGCAGGCGATTACCGGCAAACACCTGAGTGAAGTCGGCAGATTCGCAATCCTCCCGGCTCAAATCCAGCAGCTCTGCAACCTCGCTGGAATACGCGACGGTTTGCGGATTAGCGACTTTAGTCGGCAACACCCGCGAGTAACAAGCCCCGTATACCTGACGGCGCATATTCGTGGTTTCAGGGTCTGCGGGTAACTCGCGCATAAAACGATTATCGAAAATCAAGTCATCGAGTCGGGAAGTTTTTGTTTGGAAATTCATCTGCACGACCCTTTCATTAGTCAGCAATTGATTGCTTGTTTCTTCATTAGTTGATATTAGCTCTTCCACGTATTCATAAACCCTCTCGTCTGTTCGGCGGGTAATTAAATTAACAATTTAGGCAATTCTAGCGTTAAAAATGAATTATCCTTGATATTCAGTTAAACTGACCCAGTTAATAAACCTCCGCTTTTGGTTGGCGGTGTGTCATTTTATTTAATGCTTTTTCTGAGGTCGTCGTATGCGTAAAAATCTTCTTACCTTCATTTGGAGCGCCACTTTGCTCCTTATACATCCTTGGAGTCAAGCGGCCAGCGATTTACCCCCTTCGGCCAAAGTAGACATGGGTCCGGTGGAAGAAGTCTGCTCCGACTTCATTCCGGCCAAATGGCGTGAAGCACAAGTCATTGACGGTGTGCAAATACAGGCATCAAAGCTCTGCAACCCCGACAATCCAGCTGACATCGCCGCCTTTGTAAAGGGCACCAACGGTATTTCCATGGAAACACTGATGGCGACTCAGCTCGCTGCCGACGCTATTACTATGTCCGACGATGTCGACGGCGACGGCGATCCTGATAAGATCATCATTAAACTTGAAATTGCCGAGCTCAACGGTCATTCACCGGACATGAAAGACCTGACCACCACTTTCGATATAGCACCGGGCATACAACCGACTTTTTGGGTTTATGCGCCAAAATCCCGCGATATGTCGACTAAAAGCCTTTACGAGCTGGAAGCCAATCCTTTACTGCGCGTACCGTCTCCGGTGATACGTGTTGAGCAGGGTGACGTAGTCTGGCTAGTCCTGGAAAACACCCATTATTTGCCGCATTCCATCCACTTGCACGGCATCGACCATCCGTTTATGGATCATACCGGAGTCGGCAATGACGGGGTTGCGCAAACCAGCAATATGGACGTGATGCCCGGCCAAACCAAAACCTATGTGATTAAGCCTCGCCAACCGGGCACCATGTATTACCATTGCCATGTCCAACCGCACACCCATATTCCGATGGGCTTACAAGGCATTTTCGTGGTTGAGGAAAATCGCCCCAACAATTGGCCGCAAACCCTTAATGTCGGCGCAGGCCAAGTGCGCCATCCCTCGGTCGCAGTGCTTGAAAAATATGCGCGGGAATACGATTTACATTATCAATCGGCGGATAGAGAATTACATGAGCTTGTTGCCCGGTCAGCCAACGACCCCCGGCTGATAGCCAAGCATATGAACATGGAATATGACACGACCGATGCCACCGATGATTATTTTATGCTCAACGGTCGTTCTTTCCCTTATACCTTAAGGGAATCGCTAATCCATATGGAAGAAAACCAAAAAGTTAAACTGCGGGTTCTGAACGGGCACACCGAATCGATGGCTCTACACATTCACGGTCACAAACCGACCGTGACTCATTATGACGGCGTCGATAACGGCCCCGGCTCCTATATCCAGCGCGATGTCCACGGCATGGTGCCTGCACAACGTCTGGATCTGGAATTGAGCGGCGTTGATGATGGTTTAAACAGCTTCGGCCAAGGCGTTTGGATGTTCCACGACCATGTTGAAAAATCATTTACCACTAACGGTGTCGGCGAAGGCGGCGACATCAGCTTGGTCGTTTATAAAGACTTCATTGATGAAAAAGGCATACCCAAATCGCACAGCGGCATGAGCCTTGCGCCCTACTTCACCAAAGGACTCTGGAAACGCACTTATCCGATCTGGCAGGATTATGACGAGTGGCGCAGCTTAGGCCTGCCTGACCTGAAAGCGGAATACCAACCGTCTAAAGTTGCGGTGCAAACCGTACAAGCGCAATGGGCGCCACCAGCGACTCCAGTAGCTGAAGAAGGGTCTGTTTTTGGGAAATTATTATTCGGTTTAATGTTGGGCTTATTAAGCTATATGCTGATCATTAACCGGCAGACAATTATTGACCAAGCTCGTAAGCTGATTAAAAAATAAGCTTATAGGGTAGACAAGCAACCCAACTGCTTACCATCCTGCACCCGACTATCAGAAAATAATCCGTAACCATAAACGGTTGTAACTATTCAGTGATATTTCAGCCCATGCCATTGTAGGAGGGACTAAAGCCCCTCCTACAACACTAGGCACAGCTTGACGCTGAATAGTTACTTAAAAAATAGCCATTGTATTTGCAAGTACAACTAAGGTGACGCCACCCCTTCAACAGCGCTTTTCACCGTTTGCGCCCTTATTTCCCGCCGGTTTCCTGAAAATTGCATTTTGACCACTCTGGATTTGCCGTTTTTGTCTGCCCATGCGATAAATACGGTGCCGACCGGTTTTTCCAATGCTCCACCATCCGGCCCGGCTATGCCGGTCACCGCAACCGCCATATCGGCTTCGCTGTGCGCTAATGCACCCGCAGCCATTTCCGTTGCGATCTCTGCGCTCACCGCCCCGTAGTTATCCAGCGTTTCTTGACTGACCCCCAACATCTGCACTTTTGCGGCATTGCTGTAGGTAACAAAACCCCGGTCAAACCAGGCTGAACTACCAGGTACTTCAGTAATCGCTTGGGCAATCCAGCCACCGGTACAGGATTCGGCTGTGGTTATTTTCTTACCGTTAACCTTTAAAAATCGACCCAGTTGCTCGGCCAGTTTAAATAATTCAGACTCCATGATGTGGCCTCGTGCGACTTCGGATAAAATAGGCCTATGAGTATAAAACAAAAGACCACCGACCAGCACACCCCGATGATGATGCAATTCCTCCGCATCAAGTCAGATCATCCCGATACCCTGTTGTTTTATCGTATGGGGGACTTTTACGAACTGTTTTTCGATGACGCCAAAAAGGCTTCGCAACTGCTAGGCATAACCCTGACCAGCCGGGGGCAATCGGGCGGCCAGCCAATCCCTATGGCGGGCATCCCTTATCACGCAGCTGAAGGTTATCTTGCCAAGCTATTAAAGCACGGCGAATCAATCGCAATCTGCGAACAAATCGGCGATCCTGCTACGTCCAAAGGCCCGGTCGACCGCAAAGTGGTGCGCATCGTGACCCCAGGTACCGTCACTGACGAAGCCTTGCTGGAAGACCGCAAAGACAATCTGCTGGTCGCGGTATGTTCATTTCCAAGCTCCAACTCGACTGCACAACACGGCATTGCCAGCCTGGATTTAACCAGTGGCCGCTTCGTGTTGCAACAGGTCGAATCCATAGATCAGTTATTGAGCGAAATTGGCCGTCTTAATCCTGCCGAACTGCTGTTCAGCGAAGACTGGCCGGTGCCTGCAAGCTTGAAACAGCACGGCGGCTTGTGCAGAAGGCCGCCTTGGCACTTTGAAGCGGAAAGCGCCAGGCAACGGGTGTTAACACAATTCAACACCCATGATCTGAAAGGTTACGGCTGCGAAGACATGCCCGTCGCCATCGCCGCTGCCGGCGCTTTGCTGCAATATGTTAAAGACACCCAGCAAAGCGCACTACCGCATATCCAAGGCATCCGCACCGAAAGCAGCGACGACAGCATTTTGCTGGATGCGTCCAGTCGCCGTAACCTGGAGCTGGATTTTCACCCGTCCGGGCAACTGCAATACACTCTATTCGGAGTACTGGATAAAACTGCCACGGCAATGGGCAGCCGCTGCCTACGGCGCTGGATTAACCGCCCTCTGCGCGACCACAACATACTCAACAACCGTTATGCCTGTATCGACACCCTGCTTAATGTGCTGTTGTATCGCGACATTCAAAACCATCTACGCCAAGTCGGCGATATTGAACGGATCAGCTCCCGCATCGCGTTAAAATCGGCGCGTCCTCGCGACTTGCTGGTGTTGCGTAATACCCTGGCGGTGCTGCCCGCGTTGCAACAGGCGTTGTCCGGCGGCGACAACCCGCAGCTTACGCAGTTATGCGCCCAGATCGGCGAACAGCCAGAGATGTTAACGCTGCTGCAATCTGCGATCATCGACAACCCGCCGGTGCTGATCCGAGACGGCGGCGTGATTGCGCCCGGCTATCATCCTGAACTGGATGAGCTGCGCAACTTAAGCCAAAACGCCGACCAGTTTCTGATCGACATAGAAAACCGCGAAAAAGCCGCAACCGGCATCAGCACGCTAAAGGTCAATTACAACCGAGTGCATGGTTACTATATCGAGATTTCCAACCTGCATGCGGAAAAAGTCCCAGCGCATTACACCCGCAAGCAGACCTTAAAAGGCGCCGAACGTTACATCACCGAGGAGTTGAAATCGTTTGAAGACAAAGTTCTCAGCGCCAAGGAAAAATCGCTGTCGTTCGAAAAATCCTTGTACGAAGAATTGTTGAACATCATCGCCGCCTCGTTAATTACGTTGCAACAGTGCGCCGCCGCATTGGCCGAACTGGATGTGCTGGTCAACTTTGCCGAACGCGCCGAGACCTTGAATTTATCGCAACCAACACTGGTTGATAAACCCGGCATAGCCATTGAAGCCGGTCGGCATCTGGTCGTCGAGCAGGTTTCGGACATCCCGTTTGTGCCCAATGACTTATCGTTTTCCAGCAAGCGCCGAATGCTGATCATCACCGGCCCGAACATGGGCGGTAAATCAACCTACATGCGCCAAGCGGCGCTGATCGTGTTAATCGCCCATATCGGCTGTTATGTCCCGGCCAAGACTTTAACCTGCGGGCCTATCGACAAGATTTTCACCCGGATCGGCGCATCCGACGACCTGTCCAGCGGCCGTTCCACGTTCATGGTGGAAATGTCGGAAACCGCCAACATTCTGCATAACGCCACCTCAAAAAGCCTGATCCTGATGGACGAAATCGGTCGCGGCACCAGCACCTTCGATGGCTTGTCTTTAGCTTGGGCTTGCGCCGATCATCTGGCTAAAGAAACCCAGGCGTTTACGCTGTTTGCGACGCATTATTTTGAATTAACCACGCTGCCCGACGAACAAAAAACCATCCATAACGTACATTTAGATGCGATGGAGCATGGCGACAAGATCATTTTTTTACATGCGGTGAAGGACGGTCCGGCCAGCCAGAGTTATGGCTTGCAGGTAGCCTCATTAGCCGGTGTGCCGCGTTCGGTGATTGATAAAGCCAAAGCCAAATTACGGCACTTGGAAGACCATGCTTATCTTGAGCAACAGGCGGAAACCGGCGTTAACCAGCTGGATTTGTTTTCATCGAAAGAATGCCATCCTGCGGTGGTGATGCTGGAGGATATGAACCCAGATAACCTTAGCCCCAGACAGGCTTTGGAGCTATTGTATAGGCTTAAGGGGATGGTCTAGCATGTCGTTAAATTAAGAAAAACTACGTCGTTCCTGCAAGGATTCGCGTTTAGATACGGAACAACAACTTCCAAGCGGGACGTGGAGCGGGGAGCATAAAAAAACCGCTTGGATAAGTCCGAGCAAAGGCCAGCTTGATCATCCCGATCAAGCTGGATAGCCTAGGAGGCGAATCCACCTTACAGCGTTCAACCAATTGATGATAGTTTTTGCGTCTACACTGATCCGCTTTGCTATGTCTTTAATGCCTAGACCTTCAGCAAACCAAAGCAGAGCTCGCGTTAATCGGTATAAACGAATATTGCTTAACTTCAGGGCTATTGATAGGTTGTCTTGCAGCTTTTCCAGAATTGATTTTGAAAAACTTAGTGTTATCATTCATGCAATCTCCTTTGAGGGCCTTTTCTTGGCAGATTAAGGTATATCTTCAAAGGAGCTTTTACTTTTCAGGAAATTATTTATCTGAAAGTCTTATAGTACTATATACAATAGTCATATTATTGAGGAATCTCTATGCAAACCTACCTGCCCTTTATTCAATCGCTTCTTTCCGACTGGTATCTTTTGACTCTGAACAATGCGTTGTACGCCGGCGTATTAGCGACAGCGGTCTGGCTGCTGACGGCAACACTTTACAGCATTAGGATTGCCACCATAAAAAGAGCTGAAGTTGCCGCTAATAAAGCCAGTCTAAAAATCCTTAATGATGTGCAGCAACAGCTACAGCAGAGCCAAGAAGAATCTGCTGCGATGGCCTTGCAATTGGAAAAAGTTCAGCGCGCAGTTCAAGATGAAACCCAACGAGCTTTAAAGCTTGAACAGCTGATTTATCAACGCAACCAGCAGATTGCCGGAACTATTCAGACCCTGGCGACAAGCTTTGATCTTGGTGAACGGCCATTGCTTGCCAGCGAAGACATTAAGGCCGACGCGTTGTGGCAACAACACGATAAAGTCATTACGCAATTAATAGAGCGCCTACGTACCGAGCTGCAAATAAAAGTCGAGTTGCAGCAAGTCTGTCAGGCAGAAACGGCAAAATTGGTCGAAAAAGAAGCACTGTTTGACACGCTGCAAGCTACGCTAAACACACACGCCAACCAGCTTTCCCAGCTGGAACTTGCGTTCGAAGAACAAAAATCACTACTCCAACAGCAGAACAATGCTCAACAGGCTTTATCCGACACCTTAAGAAAATACCAATCTAATGCGGCGCAACCTACAGCGCCTAAACAGGAAGCGATTAATGTTATTTTTCAAGAAAGTCCAGATACTGAGGTGGCCTTGATAACACTTGCACAGCCTGAACAGCTAAGCGAAATCGCTCAGGTTAATGAAGAGCCCCTAGTCGCCTCTGTTACCTGGCAGGATGAAGAATCACAAATCGAGTTAGTCGTGACCACTAAAGCGGCAGCGCCCATGCTGTCAGACATAGAGTTACAACCGGCATACGAAAAAGCGCCGTCTGTCGTATTGAATATAGAACACCAGCCTATTAATCCCCCTCAGGGATCGCTTGGAAAAATCAAAAACCTGTTCGGTAAATCAAAGCAACAGCCGATTAAAACAGAACCACAGTGGGCAATCACAACACCGGATGAACAAAAAGTCCAGACGTCGCCATCGAATACGGAACAACAGCCTAAAGAGGAAGTATTGGGAAAAGCCGAAAACACGCAGGGGAAACTGAAAGGCTTTTATAGTAAGTTCAGATCGAAAGCCAAATAATCTGTAATATAGATAGTGGCTCTATGTGAAATACAGTGGGTAAGCCCAATTGCAAGCAAGTAAAGTTAATACAAAATAATATGTTAATGAATCGGGTATCGGGGTTACCCACTACAAATCACATAGAGCCACAAAAAAGAGTTCTTCACATATTCACCACTAATACGCCGGGAGCGGATTTGCATTTACCCGAAGGTCACAGGACAGGATAGCCCGGCATGCATTTTATTTTAATACTTACATTAGCCATGCTTTAGGTGCTTTTCCAAGAATAAATATACCCAAATGACACGGGTTTTTTGTTCAGCTACAAGGCGCAAAAATGGGCAAAAAGACCAGCCAGCTGGGTGTGTTTTTTGCAGGAAATCACCTTAAGCCCCACCTTTTCTCATCATCATCCCTTTTGACGGATTATAGCCAATGATGGCTGCTGCCATAAATATAATGAAGGCAAACAAGGTATAAATAAACGCGTGACTATTAAACTGGCCGTACAACGCGAAACGGATCAATTCGACGGCCTGGGAAAAGGGATTATAGTGCGCCAAATTATACAGCAGCGCGCTGGACTCCTTGATCTTCCATAAAGGATACAATGCGGTTGACATAAAAAACATCGGAAAAATCACAAAGTTCATTACTCCGGCAAAATTTTCCAATTGCTTAATAAAAGACGATAGCAATAAACCCAGAGCGCCGAGCATTAACCCTGACAATAACAGTGCAGGCAGCACCCACAAATAACCCTGCCATGGCGCCTGAATGTCATAAAACCACGCAATCGCTAAAAATACATACACCTGTAAAACCGATACACCGGTACCGGCCAATAATTTACTGAGCAGTAAAAACCAGCGTGGCAACGGGCAAACCATCAATATCCGCATACTGCCCATTTCCCGGTCATAGACCATCGACAATGAGCTTTGCATACCGTTAAACAGCTGGATCATGCCGATCAAGCCGGGGGTGATATAAACCTCATAAAGGATATAGGTCTCGTAAGGTGGAGTGATGGCAAGCCCTAATGCTGCCCTGAACCCGGCCGCAAAGACAAACAACCAGACCAAAGGCCTGACCAAAGCCGAAATAAACCGCTCTCGTTGAGTCACAAAACGCCAACATTCGCGCCAGATGATGCCCCACATGGCGCGCCAGTAATGAAGTAGGTTCATTGCCTTGCGCTCGGATAAATGCAAATTTTCTCCAGGACGATTGGTCATACCTGCTCTCCTTGCGTCAACGTATAAAAGGCATCTTTAATCGTTAGGGCCTGGGTTAAATGAAGAACCTCATCAACCGTCCCATTGGCCTTGACTTGCCCTTTATGCAGTACGATTAAATGATCGCCGGGGTAAATCTCGTCAATTAAATGACTAGCCCACAACACCGCCAAATTTTCCTCGGCGGCTAATTGATGCACATAGTCGACGATAGCCAGCCGGCTGGGCACATCCAATCCGACAGTAGGCTCATCCAGCAACAGCACCGACGGCTTATGCAATAGCGCCCTGGCAATCTCCACCCGCCGCCTGTGTCCGCCATTAAGCTGGCGCACTTTCTCAAAACGCCGGTCAACCATATTTAAACGCTCCAACTCCTGCTGAATCCTTTGCGTAGCCTGCTTACTACCCATGCCATGCAAGGCGGTGTGATAGCGCAAGTTTTGCATCACCGTCAAATCCATATCCAGGGTAGTTTGCTGAAAAACCACGCCCAGCTTTGCCAACGCTAACCGTGTTTGCCGCTTAATATCAAAACCGCACAGCTCGATACGCCCGTCGCGGGTATCGTACAACCGTGTAATCAAGGAAAATAACGTACTCTTCCCCGCGCCATTGGGGCCTAACAAAATCGTGCATTCACCCGGCTGAATCTTAAAATTGACCTGCGTCAGTGCTTTTGTGCCCCCGTAAGAAAAACTCAAATCTTCGACTGACAATGCTATGGACGAATTCATGGTTTTACTGCAACTCCCCAGGGGTAAGTGCCTACACCGACCGACTTGGTCACCGTCTGACTATCAAGATCAATAATCGAAATATCGTTACTGGTGCCGTTAGTGGTATACAGTCTTTTTTGATCCGGTGAAAACGCCAAATTCCAAACCCGCTGACCAACCAGCAGGTATTTTTCCACTTCAAAGGTCTGGGCATTAATCACCGCCACGCGGTTTGCCGGGCCCAATGCCACATAGCCGCGTTTTCGGTCTTTATCGATAATCACGCCTACCGGCTGGATTTTATCGCTAGTCACTCCCTGTACCTCAAACTTGATGGTTTTGCTGATTTGTTTGGTTTTGACATCCAACACCATCAAGGTGCCGGCCATTTCCGACGTGACCCACAGCTGCTGACTGTCGGCAGTAAAACTCAGTGCGCGGGGGCGCGGATCGACCAAGGTGTTTTCTACGATAGCATTGCTTTTGGTATCAATCCAATGCACCATATTGGTTGTCTCGGAAGCACTGACCACCCACAAGTTATCAGGGCTGGTCGCTATACCCTCAGGCTCCACGCCTACCTTAATCTGTTTGACGACTTTTTTATGGGCAATGTCGATGACGGTCACCAGACTGTTGTCCTCATTGGATACATAAAGCCGGTCGCCCGCAGCATTTAACGCAAACGTCTCAGGATCTTCGCCGGACGGTAACTTTCCAATTTCTTTGAGCGTCTCGGCATCAATGATCCTGATGGTATTGTCATCGCTGGTCGCCACATACAAAAACTTATTATCGGGGCTGATGGCGATGCCTCTAGGGCGCTGACCCATTTCTACTGTCTTGATTAATTTGCCGGCAATAGGATCAACAACCGCCAGTGCATTATCTTTCTCCAGCGTGACAAAAACCGTTTCCGCCTGCGTGGTTGCAATCAACGACAGCGATAAAATGGCGGGGACAACTTTAGTCGCCCAACATACAAATGCTTTTTTCATGATTATTGGCTCCATTTACAGGTCGATTCAGGTTGGTCATAACCCAAGGTATCGAGTTCGGTTTTGGGATGCAAGAAACCTTCAATCGGCGCGACGGCAACCAACGATCTGGGCGCCGCCAGAAAGACAGGCTGCCGCAACTGCCCATCCCAGAACCGAAATGACAACGGCTTGCCTTTATAACCCTGCAACGCAAATGCTTCGCTGAACATATAATCCTTCAGCCGGTTTAGGTCGCTTGATTTAGTACGAGTGGCCGCTTCGCCGATAGCTCTGACCGCCAGATAAGCGGCATAGTCCTGCTCTTCCATCCAGCGCCCGGCCTGCTCTTTAAAACGGTTTTGAATCTGCACCGCGCCCCATTGTTCATGGGTTCTGTGCCATGCCGTAGCGATTAATCCCTGAGTGCCGATCACCGGCCTTGCGTTCCAGGTTCGGTATTCCAAATATTCGCCAAACCGGCCTTGCTCGTCGGCAACGACCAGCACATCATAATCATCCACTTGGGTAAACACCGCCACATCCGATTGCGCGGTGCGCCGCGCATCATAGGTATGCTCCCAGGTTTTTTCCTCGACTATTTTCATGCCGAAACGTTTGGCGGCCCGCCTTAAAGCATCGGCAAATAAACGATCTTCCTCTGTAGCGCCAATGACTAAAAACCACTTATTCCAGCGTTTTTTCATCATGTATTGTGCCAAGGCATCGGCACGCATTGCCCGGTTAGGCAGAAGATGCAAAACATTACTGCGGCATTGCTGATTGCGTAACGCATCATCGATTGTCGCCACATCGAATAGCAGCTTCTGTTTTGCGGCAGGTAAATCGGCGATATTATTGAGCTGTTCACCAGGCAAGTTAACAACGACATACGAAAATTGATCGCCAATATCTTTGTTAAAGGTATCAACAACATTGCCATCCAGCGGCACGATGAACTTTTTCAGCACAAACTGCTGCCCGGTAAATTGTCCGGTGGTATTGTTGTCATCAATCGCAAGCACAGCCCCCGGAACGCCCTTGTTTTTGATAAAAGCATCCAGGTTCGACAACGGTGGGGGGACTTTCTGCTCTTGCGTTAAATAAGCAATATTGACCGTCTGTTGAGCCTCGGCATAAACAAAATCTGCACTAAGCAGATGAATAACAAATAAAAACTTAAAATTTTTCTGAAGGAACAAGTTAATGGGTCGCATCATTTTCGAACAGTCATAAAATACACAGGCGCTAATTTTAACGGATTCATTAACTTTGGTTTGTTTTTCGATAACGTTAGCTGAAATAGACCGTTGTAAGCCTAAAATGATTGACACTAAAGTTCCCACATCTACCTGTAATACAAGCCTATCCTGCTTGGGCAAGTCAAAGCCTATTCGACCAACCCTGTCAGCTGTAAATAGACTATTGACTTCAATTAACAAACAGTTCAGCATCAAGCACAGTAAGATCTGGATCCGGATTTAAACTGAGGACAAAGCCATCACCGTTTTTTACGGCCCTACTAATCATATAGTTTAAAGGACATCAAAATGGACGCAACCACGATACAACCACGACAAGATATCTCTATTACCACGGCATCATCCCAGCAACCGAGGAAATTGGAAAATAAAGAGCCCTCTGTCGAAACCCGATCAGACAACGATCAGGATAACAACCTAAAAGCTCCCAAAGAAACAGTGAATCTTTCCGATACATCATTAAAACTATCTTCATCTTCACCCGTAAAAAGCAGCGACCAATCTGCCCCCATAGAAAACAAAGACCAAGCTCAACAAGCGCTCAGCCAACTTATCGCTGATTTTCAAAGTAACCCGTCCCAAGCACAAGGTGCTCACAGCAACGTTTTCTCCGGTGCTGTAAAATCATTGCTAGGTTAATACTGCCACCCATCGCCAATGACACATCCTATATTAAGTAGCATCTTCGTTTATCCCGTAAAGTCATTAGCAGGCATTAGTGCAAACAGCTGGCCTGTCACTGAAAAAGGTTTTCAGTACGACAGGAAATGGATGGTTATCGATAACGAACGGCAATTCCTCAGCCAGCGGAAATTGCCGAAAATGGCTTTAATTAAAACCGCGCTGACCGACAAAAACCTGATCCTGTCCGCACCGGGCATGGAAAACCTATCGCTACCCCTTGACCCTGCCGATGGACACATCATTAACAGCACCCTCTGGCACGACCAGTGCGATGCCCGTAGCGTTTCAACGGAAGCGGATCAATGGCTTGGCGATTTTTTAAAACTGGATTGCCGACTGGTTTACCAGCCCGATGAGGTCATCCGGCCCGTTGATCCCGATTATGCCAACCCTACCGACAAGGTCGCATTTTCCGACGGATTTCCCTTCCTGATCATTTCAGAAAACTCGCTGGCCGCATTAAATCATGACATGCAGCTGGACTTGCCGATGATCCGCTTCAGACCCAATCTAGTTATTTCCGGCTGCCCTGCCTACGCAGAAGACAGCTGGCGTGAAATCAGCATCGGCACTATCGATTTCAGGCTAACCAAACCCTGTTCCCGCTGCACCGTCCCGACTATCGACCCTGAAACCGCGCAGACCGGAAAAGAACCGCTGGTCACGCTGAACCGCACCCGGAAATGGCAAAATAAAGTTTATTTCGGTCAAAACGCCCTGCATAATCAATGCGGCCGATTGACTGTCGGCGATACGGTACAGATCAAATCGACCGGCGCAAAGCAACCGCCGATTTAGCCTGTTTGGGCGCTTCTTCAACCGCCTTTCATTCACCTCGACTTCGCTCAGTGCAAGTAAAAAACCCCATGCATAAAGCCCTTTTGCTGATCGTCATTCCGCTATTGGCTTACGGTTTTTGGCTATTGCAATAAAACGTCAATAACGTAGCGGGGTAATCGCACTTAAATTACCCCGATGATGCACTTGTTCTGCGCTTTGATGGCCATCAAGTTCAGTTTAAATAGTAATCCTTTCCCCTACCTTAGGAATATTTGCATTCCAGCCGGTGCGCTTGAAGCAGGTCTGCAATGATAAGGTCGCCGCTTTCTCGCCATGAATCAGATAAAGCCTCGGTTTGGGTTCGTTAAAATGCCCCGCCCATTCCAGTAATTGGCTTTGATCGGCATGGGCGCTTAATGCGCCCAGCGTGTGGACTTTGGCGGCTACATTGACTTCAACACCCAGGATTTTTAAATGCGACTTTTTACCGTCGACAATAGCCCGACCTAAGGTGCCTTCGGCCTGGAAGCCTACGATGATGATATGCGCATTGCGCCGCCACAAGTTGTATTTAAGATGATGGCGGATGCGCCCGCCGGTACACATGCCGCTACCGGCAATGATGACCGCACCACCGGCAATACGGTTGACGGCCATGGACTCTTTTGCGGTCTGCGAATAGACTAATCCAGGCAGCCAGGCTTGCCAACCGCCGGGGGCAATCCGGGTAAACTCGGGGTCGTCGATATTGAACAAGTGAACATTATCCGCGTAGATATTGCTGGCGCTGATCGCCATGGGGCTATCCAGGTAAATCTGTTGCTGCGGCAGCCCGCCCTGCCGCTGAATTTTACCCAGCCAGTAAATCAGGTCTTGAGTTCTGCCCACCGCAAAAGCCGGAATAATGACATTGCCGCCGCTCTTTGCTGCTTCCGCCAAGGCTTCGCGCAGTTCATCCAGGGTGTTTTCCAGCGGTTTATGGTCACGGTCGCCGTAAGTGGACTCCAGCAACAACACATCGGCTTCGGTCAACACCGTTGGGTCTCGCAACAACGGAGATTGCGGGTTACCCAAGTCGCCGGAAAAAACCAATGTTTTGATTTTGTCTTTATCCTTAATGCGCAGCCGCACGATAGCTGAGCCGAGTATATGCCCGGCCTCGTGAAATGAAACGCTAAGCTCGGGCAGTATGTTGGTTTCCACGCCGTAAGCTATCGGCTGGCGTAGCGCCAGTAACGCTTTGACATCGGCTTCGGTATATAAGGGTTCGAGCAACGGTTTACCGGCGCGCTCCCGGCGCTTGTTTTCCCATTCGGTATCCCGTAATTGCAGATGGGCGGCATCCAACAGCATCAATTCCAGCAGCGGAAAGCTGGCCTCGGTCAGAAACACCTTCCCCTTGAAACCGTCTTTGACCAGTTTGGGTAAGCGCCCGCAGTGGTCGAGATGGGCGTGGGACAAAACCACGGCATCGATGTCGGCCGGATCGAACGGAAAATCGGCTTCATTTTGTTTTTCCGTTTCCCTTGACCCCTGAAACATGCCGCAATCAAGCAGTATGCGGCTGGAGTCGGTTTCCAATAAATAGCAGGAGCCGGTCACTTGGCCTGTTGCGCCTAAAAAAGTAAGACTTGTCATGGTATTGCCTTATAGTAATTGAAACCCAATAAATGATGTCGTCACACAAATGACCACGCCAAAATTTCCTCGAACAATGTAGTTGGTGTTAAAATCACACTATCACCAAGCCGTACGGCAAAGCCTACATCCTATTGTCGTAGCTCAACAGAAAAACTTAATATCCCGAACATTCAACGTAGACATCCATTGAAAAAAACCATAAGACACTCCATTCCCCGATTGCTGATCTTTATTTTCCTGGGTTTACCCCTGCAGGCCTTGCTTGCCGAAGAAGCGGTCAATCAGGAACCCGGCATAGCCCAGGAAATTTCCGCCATTATTGCGGCAAAACAGCATCCTTACTTGGCACTATTCAATTTCCCAAATCGCACCGACGATCTTGAGTCCATCTATGCGATGACTAACCACCAGTTGCTGTGGCTGGGCAACGCGGAGGCCGAAAAAAACAGCATCGCCGCGCTTGATCTGCTGGCGGACGCCTCTGTCCACGGTTTAAACCCTAAAAATTACGACGCCGAACCGCTACAGAAAAAACTACAATCTGCCTTAAAACTCAGGCCGGATGCGTACAAGGAATTAGCGCTCTATGATACGGCGCTCAGCATATCGTTGCTGCGTTTTTTGCATGATTTGCATTATGGCCGGGTAAATCCGCAGGGCATCAACTTTAACTTAAAGTTAAGAGAAAAAAAACTGATCGATTTACCCTTGTTGATTAAAAACAGCTTGTCGCAAAACACACTGACTCAATTGCCGCTATCGGTCGAACCTACGTTAAAACAATATCAAAAACTAAAACAGGCCTTGGCTAATTACCGCCAGTTCGCCGCAACCACGCCGCATTTTAAGCTGATTACAGAAAAAACCTTGCGCCCCGGCGAAACCCATCCGCAAATGGCCGAATTACGCCAATTTTTAATCACGGTAGGCGATTTGCCTGATAATCGTCACGCCAGTTCCCTGCTGACAGGTGACATACACACCATCCCTGGCGATAAAGCGGCTATCGGTGCAGAAAAACCCTTGTTATACACTGTCGCTATCGCTGCCGGAGTTAAGCGGTTTCAAAAACGCCATGGACTGACCGCTGACGGATATATCGGCAAGGGTTCTGCGGCCGTCCTTGGCGTATCTTTAGGGCAACGCGTAACACAAATCGAATTAGCGATGGAAAGACTGCGCTGGCTGCCTGAGTTCAATGGCGGCGCCTCTATTATTGTTAATATTCCGGCCTTCCAATTATGGGCGTTCGATGCTATTGATCAAGCCGATGCCAATATCATTAATATGCGGGTCGTGGTCGGCAATGCCCTGAAAACCCAAACCCCGGTGTTGATGGCAGAGCTGCATTTTATCGATTTCATGCCTTACTGGAATGTGCCTTACAGCATTATAAAAAACGAAATATTGCCCAAGCTGATTCAAAACAAGAATTATCTTGATAAGGAAAATATGGAGCTAGTCTCCGTTTTTCGCGACGCAGAAAAACCCACCTCGCTTACCGGGGAAGCCATGGAACTGCTTAAACAAGGTAAGCTAAGGATCAGGCAGCGTCCGGGAGGAAAGAACGCCTTGGGCAGGGTGAAATTTATTTTCCCCAATAAGGAGGATGTGTATTTACATGACACACCGGCAAATGCCTTGTTCAGTAAATCAAGAAGGGATTTCAGCCATGGCTGTGTGCGGGTCGCGAACCCTCAAAAACTGGCTGAATTTGCGCTTAAAAACCAGGACAAATGGAACGCCGAAACCATACAACTGGCCATGAACACGCCAAAAACGCAGCGGGTCGTATTGAAAAAGCCGATACCGGTATTGTTTTTTTATACCACGGCTTTTTTCGATCAGGATGATGATTTAGATTTTTACCTGGATATTTACGGTCATGATGCTGCATTACTGGCGGCTCTGAGCAAACCAGACGACCTGTCTGACCAGTCCCTTTTTATCAGCACCCATGCCGCGCCGGAAGTACTCATCAAATAAGAGAAACTTGTAAGACCCAAGGCTTTTGGAGCTTTACAGATAAGCCTAGCCGCCCCAGGTTCTTACGCTACCGGTGTCCAAATGCACAAAATCGGATTTGCCGTAATAACCGACGCCGCCACGACGCATGGCCAGCGCTGCATTTCTAATCCTTCTGGTATCTAAACCCTCGATGCGTATATCAATCGCCCTGCCCTCCATGTGCAGACTATTTTTGGCGACGCCATCGCTGTGTTTACGCAAATCGGCATTGGTAGCCGGTGATCGATAACCGGATACGATATGAAAAGGCTTCCTGACTTCTAAGGCATGCTTTAAATCATACAACTGATCCAGCAAGGCCGGGTCAATCGGGTGGACGCTACCGTCATGGTGGTCACGAAACAAATGATTAATTTCGTGGAGCGCATCTTTAATATAACGACCCTGCTCAAAATAGGTCAGTTTTAGCTGGTCGCCGGTATGAGCATTTTCGAAGGCAAGTACCTTATGCGAAGGCGAGTTCCGATCAAATAGGCTAGGGGAATTTTTCTTGTGTGAAGAAAAATGCTGATGCAGCGTCTCATGAATGCGTGACTTATGCTTAGGCGAATGCGCAGCAAGCACAGTATGCGAGGCTATGTGTTTGACTTTAGCATTTGCGACCCCGATTCCTCCCACCATCAGTAAAGAGCCATAAGCCATATTTTTCAGGAACTTGCGTCGCGATGAAATAATGTCACTTTCACTCATAATCGTTTGTACTCGTGTTCATGCTTTATACGTAATTAATACAGATGGGGCATTCTGATCAATAAACCTTAAATTAGCCTTAACTAACCTTAATTATTCCGCACCAAAACGCTGCTCTCATCACAAATAGTGATAGCACCATGAAATTATTTAAGATTTACCCGCGTTGAAATTCCCTTGGTCTTTACCAATCTATTGATATACTTGGAATGACAGATCCTTTTTCCTGAACCACTGCACCGCTAATGGACGACACATGCGCAAAAAAGCCATTAAACCCTCCGCTTATCTGACTGAAGTCAAAGCGCTATCGGATCGGATCGTCAAGGCTCAACAACCGATCCGCATACTCGACGCGATCAAATGGGATGATCATATCAAGCAGGCTTTTTTTGATAGCCATTGCCTTAAGTCGCCGATAGTGACGCCGGATTATTATCAAAAACGCCCGCTGGGCTTTGATCCGAACGACAAGAAACAGGAGTTTTATCAGATTGAGCGGGATTTGATGCGCAAGCTCGGCCAGCTCAACCCGCTCAGCGTGATCATGCGCCGAATTTGCAAGGAATATCTGGACGTAGTGCGTATGCTGGAGGCCAGAGGAAAGCCGACCTTCTCCAATATTTCCCAGGAACTATACGGCTCATCCCAGGACGTTTTTCATGTCGGCGACCCGACCATTGCCGATCTGGGCAGTATGATGGAAGGAACCCTGTCGCAATTATTGAAGCTGGATTTTCTGGTCGAAGAACCCAAAACCATCAACGCCAAGGATGCTGTTGCCATCCTTAACGAAAAAATACAGACGGTATTTCCCGGCGAAGGCCTGCGCGCCATGATCAGCGACGGCATCCTCGCCGATGCCGCCGCCGGCACCGATTACATCAAATTGCGCTCCGATGCATTGTTTAACATGCGCGATTTGCGTGTGCTTGAGGTTCACGAAATATGGGTGCATCTGGGTACTACGCTGAACGGCCTCGCCCAACCTTATTGCACTTTTCTCGGCAAAGGACCGCCGTCCGCGACCATTACCCAGGAAGGACTGGCGGTATTGATGGAAATTTTAACCTTCAGCTCCACACCCAACCGGCTAATGCGCCTGATCAACCGGGTGCGTGCGATCACGTTGGCCGAAGAAGGCGCAGATTTTATGGACATCTTCGATTTCTTTAAGGAGAAAGGCCTGGACAATGAAGAAAGCTATACACTCAGCAGCCGGGTATTTAGGGGCAGCAGTTCCGACGGCATGCCGTTCACCAAAGATTTAACCTATATCAAAGGCTTCGTGCTGACTTATAATTTCATGCGCCTTGCCGTCAGCAAGGGCAAGCCGGATCGCATCCCATTGCTATTTTGCGGCAAAACCATGATCGAAGATATGAAGGTGCTGGTCGATCTGGTTGAAGAAGGCACGGTGATAGCGCCGCGCTTTCTGCCACCGCAGTTCAAAGACCTGATGGGACTTTCATCCTGGCTAAGTTTCAGCCGCTTCATATCGTCGATGAACTTCCGGCAGCTGGAACAAGACTATGCCAATGTTTTATAATAGCCGCTACAACTTAAGGCATAACAAGACTCTGCCTTGTACCGCCTCAACAACAACAATAATTAACAGGTAACCCTATGAAAACCTCCAGATTGCTCGCCATCTTCTTTATAGTCTCCTGCTTTAATGCCGGAGCAGGCTATGCCGCAAACCACCACAGCGGACACGGCGGCGGCAGTAGCGGCGGTCGAGGCAGTGAAAGCACCTGCTTGAAACCGCAGCTGACCAAATTTATACCTACCCATTTAGCCACCGTTGCACCGGGATCGGCGTTTTCTTTTTGGGCTTTAAATGTGAGTAATCCCAAGCAAATCGAAGTCGTCGTAAAAACCATCCCCATTGCCCTGACTACGGAAATTAAAGACGGTTTTTATTTGGTAAAAGGAAATCTGCCCGCCGAGTTAGTTAATACCGTAGCCAGAATCAACATCAAGGTTAATAGCAAAATCACCAAGTGTGATGCCGAAAATGGCTGGCTGGTAAAAATTTCCGAGTAATAACCGTTCTTTTTCAGTTGTATCGACAGATGCAAGCATTACCTTTTAAGAGCGCGTCATGTCTAAAAACCAGTCCATTAAAAAATGTGTAGCCTACTGCCTAGCGCAAAGCTTTGATATTAAGCGATTAATCGCGGCTACCAACAATAGGCGCGCTTAGGCGAAGCCGCTCCTACAGATTATTAAAGGCGCAATAGGCATGACCCTATTCGACAAACTACTCTAAAAAATTAAAACCCATCATGCTCAGCTACCGACATTCCTTTCATGCAGGCAATTTTGCCGACGTTTTAAAACATATCGTCCTGATCCAAACCCTTGACTACCTAAACCAAAAAGACAAACCTTGGTGCTGCATCGATACCCATGCCGGCCCCGGAAAATATGAGCTGGACGGCGACTACGCGTTAAAAAACCGGGAGTTCGACAACGGCATCGCCAAATTATGGCAACGTGATGACTTACCGGACTGCGTCGCCCACTATGTCAGCCTGATCAAACGCTTTAACAAGCCCGACCAATTAACCCGTTATCCCGGCTCGCCGTTAATTGCCAAACAGTTGCTGCGCGACAAGGATCGCCTGTGTCTATTTGAGCTACATAACACCGAAATAAAGTTATTGACCGCCGAAGCCAAAAAAGACAAACGCATCAGCGTAATTCATGCCGATGGTTTAAAAAGCGCCTTGAATTTATTGCCGCCGCTTGAACGCCGGGGACTGGTGCTCATCGATCCCTCCTATGAAATCAAAAGTGATTACCAGCAAGTTGTAGAAACGCTGACCGCCATGCACAAACGCTTCGCCACCGGCACTTATGTACTTTGGTATCCAGTGATCGAGCGCAGCCGCAATAAAAAGCTGGAACGCGCCATACAAGCCAGCGGCATCAAAAATGTGCAGCTGTTCGAGCTAGGGCTACGCGCGGACAGCGGCGAACACGGCATGACCGCCAGCGGTATGATCGTCATCAATCCGCCGTGGACTTTAGCGCCTGAGATGAACCGGGTTTTACCCTGGCTGGCCGATGTTCTGGGCAACAATGGCGATGGCTTTTACCGAATACAGACGCTGGTTGCTGATTAGCTCCACCGGCTTCATTCAATGTATAATCACCGCCATTCAGCAGTTAGAAAATAGACCGAGCAAAAGCCACAATTTAGCCTTGAACTTTGAACCTTAAAACTTGCCCCCTTATGTCCACACCCGATATCCAACCTACATCGAATTTCATCCGCCAGATCATTGCCACCGATCTCAAAGACAACAAAAACAACGGCAAAGTCATTACCCGCTTTCCCCCAGAACCCAACGGCTATCTGCATATCGGCCATGCCAAATCGATCTGCCTGAATTTCGGCATCGCCGCCGCTTACAACGGTGCTTGCAACCTGCGTTTTGACGATACCAACCCCGAAAAAGAAAGCGACGAATATGTGGAATCGATCAAACGCGATGTGCAGTGGCTGGGCTTTGAATGGTCTGAACTGCGCCACGCGTCAGATTATTTTGAACAACTCTACAGTTACGCGGTGCAATTGATTGAACAAGATCTAGCCTATGTCGACAGCTTGTCCGCAGAACAAATCAGAATCTATCGCGGCACCTTGACAGAACCCGGCAAGGAAAGCCCCGACCGTAGCCGTTCAATCGAGGAAAACCTCGACTTATTCAAACGGATGCGCGCCGGTGAATTTGCCGACGGCCATTACGTGCTGCGCGCCAAAATCGACATGGCTTCGCCCAACATCAACATGCGCGACCCGGCGCTGTACCGGATTCGCCGCGTGCATCACCAGCGCACCGGCAACGACTGGTGCATCTACCCGATGTACGATTACACCCACTGTATTTCCGATATGCTCGAAGGCATCACCCATTCGCTGTGTACGCTAGAGTTTGAAGACCACCGCCCGCTTTACGACTGGGTTCTGGATCAGCTAAAAACGCCCTGCCATCCGCAACAAATCGAATTTGCCCGCTTGCAGCTCGAATACACCATCGTCAGTAAACGCAAACTCAACCAATTGGTCACTGAAAAACACGTCAATAGCTGGGATGACCCGCGTATGCCAACCATCGCCGGTTTGCGCCGCGCCGGTTTTACGCCCAAATCGATACGCGATTTTTGTGAGCGCATCGGCGTCACCAAACAAAATTCATGGATCGAAATGGGCGTACTGGAATACTGCATCCGCGAAGACTTAAACGACAATGCGCCCAGAGCCATGGCGGTTTTACAGCCATTGCGCGTGGTTATCGACAATTATCCTAACGACCAAACCGAACAACTGGAAGTCAGCAATCATCCGCAAAAGCCCGAGCTGGGCAAACGCATCGTGCCTTTTGCCAAAGTCATCTTGATCGAACAGGACGATTTTGCCGAAGTCCCGCCGCCAAAATTCAAACGTTTGATAGTAGGCGGCGAAGTCCGTTTACGCGGTTCTTACGTTATCCAGTGCAACGAAATCATCAAAGATGCCGATGGCAACATTGTCGAACTGCGTTGCAGCTATGATCCGGACACGCTCGGCAAAAATCCCGAAGGCCGTAAAGTCAAAGGCGTTATCCATTGGGTTTCCGAGCAGCACTCGCAACCGGCGGAACTGCGTCTGTATAGCCGCTTATTCAGCGTACCTAACCCGGACAATGAACCTAACTTTCTGGATGCGATCAACCCCGATTCCTTGGAAGTCCTGAGCGATTGCAGGGTGGAAGCCAGCCTGGCTAACCCGCAACCGGAAAGTCGTTACCAGTTTGAACGCACCGGCTATTTTTGCTTTGACGCGATAGACAGCGTTGGCGGAAAGTTGGTATTTAACCGCACCGTGACCTTGCGCGATAATTGGGAAAAAGACTAACGAATATTTAGTGTGCCGTGCGCGCCTTAGAGCTCTTTGGCGCGCACGGCACGCCCTACCCGACCATCCCTTTAACTTAATAAACACCTAAATAACATGAACCAAGACAGCATCAACCTGATAGAACAATACTATGCCGCATTCAACGGCGGCGACATGGCTACCTTCCTTAACCTGCTGACCGACGATGTCATCCACGACATCAACCAAGGCAAACGGGAAACCGGCAAGGAAGCATTCACCCAGTTCATGGCCTGCATGAACAACAACTACAAAGAACAGCTGGTCGATATGATCATTATGGCGACAGCCGACGGTAAACGTGCGGCTGCCGAATTTGTAGTGTTGGGTGAGTATATTAAAACCGACGAAGGCTTACCTACCGCCCAGGGACAAAAATACCGCCTGCCTGCGGGTGCCTTTTTTGAAATCCGCAACAACAAAGTTGCCCGCATTACCAATTATTACAACCTGCAAGACTGGATTGCTCAGGTTAGTAAATAGTTAACCATGCCTACTCAGAAATGAGGCAGTCAATATTAACCGGTTAATTTTAGCTATCGATTACCGAGGCGCAGCAATTTCGGTTTATTGATCTTAGTAAAAAGCAGTTGAGCCACGGATAATAACGGAATAGCACGGATGAACAACGAGTTACATTAACTTTTCCCAACACCCTTTGGGTGAACCCTCGCTCTGGTGCAACATCTTATTTTATCCGTGTTTATCTGTGTAAATCTGTGGCGAAATGGTTTTCTAGGTTGATAGAAGCTTTAACTGATTTTTACGTTCGAACAAGCTGCCCAGAAAATTGATTTCATTGCCAGTCCAATGCGCCTCAACATGTTATGCAGCGGGTTTAACGAGAACCCGCTAGTTTTTGTCATGTACTGAGCATTTTTTAAGAAACACAGGAGTAATTATCAAAAAATATCCTCATCCTCGTCTATCAAATTATTCAATGAATGCATATTCTTTCTAATATTTTTTCTGGCTCCCAACTTTTCCTGCACCGCTTGCGGTAACTCGGTAAAGATGAATATTTTCTTTTCGATTAATAGATCAACTAAATCTTCAACAACCCGAATCATTTCATAGTCTGTTGCGGAAAGTGAGTGGCTTACCTGTTCAGACATGCGCATGCGCTGTAAAAAACTGATCACTTCGGGGTCAGTGTCCCCTAACCATTGCGAGTCTGCTGTTGGCGGAACATCATGCAGTTCAATAATAACTCCTGTAGTATTGCGGCTAACATAAGGCATGGTTTTCTCCAATAAAATTTGATTACGCTATGATTCTATCATCTTTGTTAATTATGCTAATATTCTATGAAACATCTGCAACAAACTTGACTTTTACTATTTGAGCACATGAACATTGTCGATCAAGCCCCACTAGAAGCTGCTCTACCTACCAACCACCAGTCACCATCATCCAAACCTGATGATGCGCTCTTATTGGCCTTACTATCTATCTGCAAACTACTTCATACCCCGCATTCAGCGGAAGAACTCACTGCCGGATTACCTTTAGTTGATAACAAATTAACCCCTGACTTATTCATCAGAGCCGCTGAACGCGCCGGCCTGGCTGCGGCTTTGGTTAAACGCCCTCTCGACAAAATCTCGGATCTGGTTTTGCCGACCGTTTTGATTTTAAAAAATGAAAAAACCTGTGTCCTGATCAAAAAAGAAAATAATCTATTTACCATTATTCTGCCTGAAACCGACATCGGAGAAAAAACGGTTACACTGAAAGAGTTACAGGAAGAATATACCGGCTCTGCATTTTTAACCCAGCTTAAACATCAATTTGATGACAGAACTTCCGGTTCCGTTACTCCAAAAGTCAAGCACTGGTTCTGGGATGTCATTTATAAGTCCTGGCCTATTTACACTGAAGTCATCATTGCTACATTACTGATCAACCTGTTCGCGCTGGCCTCCCCTCTTTTCACCATGAATGTTTATGACCGAGTGGTTCCCAACCATGCACTGGAAACGCTGTGGGTGTTAGCCATCGGCGTGTCAATTATCTTCATCTTCGATTTTATAATGAAGGCGCTACGGGGCTATTTCATTGACGCGGCAGGCAAACGCTCAGATATTATTTTATCTGCGACTATTTTTGAAAAAGCCATAGGGATTCGCATGGAAGCGAAACCGGCATCCGTTGGCGCTTTCGCCAACAACTTGCATGAATTTGAATCTTTTCGGGACTTTATAACGTCTGCAACGTTAACAACCCTGATCGACTTGCCTTTTCTGTTTATTTTTATAGCCATCATTGCGATGATAGGCGGCAATCTGGCATTAATACCTTTAGGTCTTTTGCCTTTAGCGATTATTGGCGGCATTGCGGTACAAAAGCCTTTAAAAAACGCCATTTCGGAGTCCTTCAAATACGCTGCTCAAAAAAACGCCATTTTGATTGAAGCCCTATCCAATCTGGAACTCATAAAAACGGTCGGTGCGGAAGGCCAGGTGCAGAGACAATGGGAGGAAAACATCGGACAGATCGCGCGACTGGGCCTGAAATCACGTTTTTATTCGTCAATTGCCGTCAACCTGACCGTCTTTATGCAGCAATTAGCGTCCATTGCCGTCGTCATCTTAGGCGTCTATAAAATTTCAGAAGGCGAATTAACGACCGGTGGCTTAATCGCCTGCACGATCCTAACCGGTCGGGCAATGGCGCCTATTTCCCAGGTTGCCTCATTACTGACCCGCTATCATCAAGGGAAAGCCTCTCTGGATTCAGTTAATCGCTTAATGAATCTGCCGGTGGAGCGCGAATTCGGTAGGAAATTCCTGCATCGCCCAAAGTTTAGAGGCGATATTGAATTTAAAAATGTCACGTTCAGTTACCCAGACCAACCGACCAAGGCTCTGGAAAACGTCTCTTTCAAAATTAAAGCCGGAGAGCGCGTCGGCTTCATCGGCCGGATCGGCTCGGGTAAAAGCACGATTGAAAAACTCATTATGGCCTTATATGAACCGCAAGAAGGCTCTATTCTGATTGATGATACCGATATCCGCCAGATCGATCCCTCAGATTTACGCCGTCAGTTCGGTTATGTGCCTCAGGATATATCACTCATGTTCGGCAGCATAAAAGATAACATTACTTTAGGTTCACGCTTCGCTGACGACCAGGCCATTCTAAATGCCGCAGAAATCACCGGCATCACCCAATTTGTCAATAAACACCCATCCGGCTTCAATATGCCTGTCGGAGAGCGTGGCGCCTCATTATCAGGCGGCCAACGTCAAGGCGTTGCCATTACCAGAGCCCTTCTACTCGCGCCGCCAGTCTATATTATGGATGAGCCTACCAACTCAATGGATAACAGCACCGAAGAAATCTTCAAGCAACGCTTTACCAACCACATCGGTACGCGCACCCTTATTTTAGTCACGCACAGAGCCGCTCTATTATCGATGGTAAACCGGCTTATCGTTATGGATAGCGCACATATTGTCGCTGATGGCCCTAAAGAACAGGTATTGGATGCGTTAAAACAAGGACAAATCAAGGTGAATTTGTAAATGCTTGCTTAAGCCCGATTAAATCTATCACGTAAGTGCCACAAACAAAACTGCGACTATAATCATGATGAAAAATTTTTTTGAACGGGTCTCAAAACAGATTTTAATAAAAATTAAAAGAATTTCCGAGCTGGCCTCAAAACAACAACAATTATCGGAAGATAAAGGATTTATCACCGACGTGAATGAAGCAAATTTATACGGGGCATCATTCCAGAGCCATCTTATTCTCTGGTTGGCCTTTATCTTCCTAATGATTGCCTTAATATGGGCCAACTATGCAACACTGGACGAAGTGACCCGAGGTTCCGGAAAAATCATTCCCTCCAGTCATATTCAGATCGTGCAAAACATGGAAGGTGGCATACTCTCGGAAATCATGGTAAAGGAAGGTGACCTGGTCGAAAAAGGACAGACGTTAATGCAGCTGGACGAAGTGCGCTTTGCTTCTTCCCTTAATGAAACCAGGCTGAAATACTACGAGCTTTTAGCCAACACGGCTCGTTTAACCGCCGAAGCAACCGGGCAACCGTTAAAAATTCCTCAGGAAATCCTTGATAACTACCCTAGTTATGCCGAACATACCCGCCATCTCTATGAATCCGGAAAGTCCCAACTTGAAGCGAATATCCAAATATTGCAACAGCAAGTCTTGCAACGAGAACAAGAGCTGATTGAACTTAGATCAAAACAGGATCAAATAGCGCGCAGCTATCAAATGTTAAGGAAAGAAATAGATATGTCAGCGCCACTCGTGTCTCAAGGAGCAATGTCAGAAGTTGAAATGATCAGGTTACAACGCAGCAGCAACGATTTGAATGGGGAACTGAGTTCTGCCAAGCTGGCAATACCACGGCTACAAGCGTCTCTTGATGAATCAAGAAATAAACTACACGAACAAAAAGTCCGCTTCCAGACCGATGCGATGAAGCAGCTTAACGAGACCAAATCAGAGCTGGATCAAACGTCTGAGTCATTGCTAGCGATGAAGGATCGAGTTACCCGAACGCGTATTATAGCGCCGTTAAAAGGCACAATTAAACAACTTAAAATCACCACTATAGGGGGTGTTATTCAACCCGGCATGGATCTATTGGAAATAGTACCTATTGATGATCAATTATTAGTAGAGGCGGAAATAAGACCTGCTGACATTGCCTTTTTGCACCCAGGTCAGGATGCCATGGTCAAGTTAACCGCTTATGATTTTTCTATTTATGGCGGCCTGGAAGCAAAACTGGAACATATCAGCCCCGACACCATCATTAACGAAGAAGATAAAGACAAAAAAAGCTACTACCAGATCCGCCTAAGAACCACTAAAAATTATCTGGAAAAGAATGGGGATAGACTTAATATTATTGCCGGAATGAATGCCGATGTCGACATTTTAACTGGCAGAAAAACCGTTTTGGATTACTTACTTAAACCCATATTAAAGGCCCAACAACGCGCACTTCGTGAACGTTGATTCTAACCTGCTATCGAATATCACATTTAATAATGTGACACAAGGTTAACTTAAGTGGCCAATATATTAATTCTATCCAATAATCCCGTTTTGGCGGATCAGTGGAAAACAATACTCTCAATAGACCATAATATAGGGACAGCGAAGAACATTACCGATGTTATTAACCTTATTCTTCTAAAGCCAACTGATATCCTCCTTATTGATGCTGATCTACTGGACTCTAATGACACGACACTCAATCAGATTAAAGATATAGGCTTGAAAACGTTAATTATCGGCCGCAACTGGTCTGAAGACAAACAAATACACGTCTTAGTTTCTGGGGTGTCAGGTTATTGTGAGTATGCAGATGTTCACAAAGTGCTGCAAAAGGCGATGGAAAGCATCTCTAAAGGTGATATTTGGATTCAACGACATTTAGTCCCTAAAGTTATCGGTCAATTAGTCAGCCTGACTAATACTCCAACCATTCAACCTAAAAAAACAATACCTCTAAATAAAAACTTACATTTATTAACTCACCGGGAACTGGATGTTGCCAAGATGATATGCGCCGGAGAATGCAATAAAATAATCGCTACTCTGCTTAATATTTCGGAGCGTACCGTAAAAGCACATTTAACGTCCATATTTCAAAAGCTTGATGTTCATGATCGATTAAATCTTGCCATTCTTTTCAAAGAAATAATATAATTATGGCTGATTTTATCAAATCACTAAAGCAATCCAGGAGCTAGTCAATATCATCAAGCCTATTGACACTCATTTAGACTTTAAAAAAATAACTTTGTAGAGCGACAACTTTAAAATAAGCGTAAATAGATATGAACCTTAAAATAGCAGTAAATGGAATCATTGTTGGCATTGCATTATCGTCAACCGTTTCTGCACAATCACTCAAAGAAGCCCTCCAACAAACAGTCAATGAAAACCCCGAAATCCAGTCAGCCAAGGATGAGCGATTGGCCGTGGAAGCTGAAATTGACCAAGCGAGAGCCGGATACTTCCCTACCGTAGACATAGCCGCCGGCTATGGATACGAACAGTCTAATAACCCCGCCACCCGCGGTCGAGTAGTTGGAACAAATGGTGGACAGGCTCAGTATGCAGGAAGGGTTCAGTATGGTCGAGAAGAAAGCTCTCTTATGGTACGGCAAATGCTGTTTGACGGACTGGCTACACCGAACGAAGTTGCCAGGCAGGAAGCCAGAACCAATGCCAAAGCCTACAATGTCTTTGGCCGAGCCGAGATTACCTCCCTTAAATCGGTTGAAGCGTACCTGAACGTTTTACGCCGGGAGGAATTGCTGCTGCTAGCGCAAGAAAACCTAACTATTCACACCAGAACCAATGATCAAATCAAATTGCGCGGCGAACAAGGCGTAGGCAAAAAGGCCGACCTTGAGCAATCCACTGGCCGCGTATCTTTGGCACAAACTAATGTTCGCGCCGAAGAAGGTAACCTGAAGGATGCAAAAACGGCATTTCAACGTGTTGTAGGTGTGTTACCCGGAAAACTTGAAATGCCCACTGCACCCAATAGCTTACTACCTGGAAGCATTGACGCCGCAGTAGAAAAGGCAGTAGAAAACCACCCCATATTAAAGTCTGCGAATGAGGATATAGAGTCTGCCATATCTCAACATGAGACAGCCAAAGCCGCTTATATGCCGCGTGTTGATTTTGAAGGCGGCGGCACTTACAACAATGATTTAGACGGCGTTCCAGGAACAAATCAAGATTTAACAGCTATGGTACGCCTTCGATACAATCTCTTTAAAGGCGGCAAAGACTTGGCTAGACGCAATGAAACAGCACATCTGATTGCTCAGGCAAAAGACATTAGAGACAACACACACCGTCAGGTTGTTGAAAGCATGCGCTTGTCCTGGGTTGCCCATCAGGTGATTAAAGGCCAAATGGAGTTCTTTAAAAATCACAAGGACTCCAGTACCAAGGCGATGGAAGCTTATCAATTGCAGTTTAATATTGGTCAACGTACATTGCTGGATTTACTGGATACCGCTAATGAAATGTTTGTCGCGAAAAGAGCCTATTTAAATGCCAGATATGACGAATCATATGCCGCTTATCGCATTTTAGCCAGCATGGGTGGCCTGAATCAGTCTTTTGGCGTTATATTGCCAGAGGAAACCGCGCCGCTAGAAAACAACTCATTTTTACATTCACTTATTAAGCGTCTTTCAAACTAATTCAAGCATAATCATGGTAAGCGTTCAGCCCCCTCTTTTCCAAAGAGGGGGCTGAACGCTTACCAATCATTAGCGCCATACTCTAAAGAGTACATCAATACAAAATATGATTCTCAAAATTACAACGAATTATTCAACATTCTTTGTTTAAGATCTGTCCATAGGCTTAACCGCTCTGCCCCGCCCACACGTTGCCCTGCACCTCTGGCTTTGGCCAGCCATAAGTTGGAGCCATTAAAACTATAGACTGGCAATAAGTCCGTTCTTTTTGTCGCCGGTTCAATCGTTGAAATCAAATTATCTAGCACCACTGGCACAGATTTAGGTGTGGAAAAATAGGTCAATACCATATGCGCTTGATTAAGCTTGAGGGCTTTTACATAAGTAATACGCATTTTATCCTCATTAATTCCAAGCTCTTGTAATGTGAAATATTTGGCAATGGCATGGTCTTCGCAATCGCCAGCACCGGTCATCAAAAATTCGATTGGCGTCGCCCAATAATCTTCGACACCCCAATGTATAATATCATCGACAAACGCTACATTTTGATTAAAAAACTCATTGACGCGCTGTAATTTTTCCTGATCCGACAAGCCTCTTCCCGTCTGCATAAGCTTTTGCCATTGAATAACACGCTGCTGCGCAGAATCACCATATTTGGTGTTTATTTGCCTTAATAACTCACCACTAATCTCTAGCGTAGCCGCAACAACCAGCGCATACGACCAAAAAATCAATACAGCCATGACTTTCCTTAAAACCAGCTGCTTATGTTTCAGTATCAGCGCGACCATTGGCACTCTCCATTGAGTCGAATTGAGCCTCGGGTAGTCGTGGTGAATAGATCAGTGATCATATAACTCCTTATGCATCAAGCAACCTTTACCCATCAAGACCCTGCCTATCAAAGCGTTGCCCCCGACCCCTCAAAACTTCGATCATATTCCACATCGAATGATCAAGCTAAACCCTACAATAATAATTATCGAGCTGCCCACATAGTGACTGCGTTATTTATCATTTGTCGATTTTATTTTGAAATTGACCGCTATCACGACTTGCACCGGCAATCCCCATTAATTTAATGGCGGCAAAATCCTCATCGGAATAAATATTTTCAGCTAGCACACTAATATCTAATAACTGGCCGATTTCTTTCATACTTTCGAGAAAGGCTTGCTTACCGGGATCGCGGCAGACACCATTGCCAATTTCTCTGGTCACACGAATATAGTCGGATGCCAGCAACCTCGCCGTTTCTAGAGACATGGATTGTGTATCAAAACGCTTCAGGATTACTTTGGCATCATGCGCATGGATAAATTTAATAAATTCTTTAAACGCCTGAATGTCTTTCGCCACTGCATAAGCAGAAACACTAAACACAAGTTGGGATGAAATAGCTTGATGTTGGGTCAGTTTCGCAGCCAGCCAAGAGAGGAAACCAGCATTTTTAATGGTTCGGATCGATACATTTACAGCTATTGCATGCTGGATATGTTGTTCTTCAATATAATTAATGACTTTTTCGATGACACCTTGATCCAAGGAAACAATTTTATCAAATTTCTCAGCGATAGAAACAAAGGTTCCAATTGATACCGGATGGCCATCAGGGGCAGGTATCTGAATAAACGCCTCTTTCATTAATACCTGCCCGGTTTTGAAGCTTTCTATCGGGTCTATGAATAAAACCTTATACGCGTCATTATCAACCACATCAAAAACCAGTGCCTTCCACTCTCCGACATCCTTGGCTTGATTGCTCCTCTCCCTGATATAGTAAGTATTGGCACCGATTAATTTGGCCTGCTCAAATGCCTCATTGGCAGCAGCTAACATGCCCGAGGTAGTATCTAAAGAATTAAACGCCGTGACACCAATATGGGCAATATCAGGCTTGTGATATTTTAAGCCTAATTCGGCCAAAACTGAGCTCAATAATTTTGCTAGTTGCTCGGCCTCTTGCAAATTAATGCCGTTGATCAGTAAGGCAAATTCCGCGCCAAAAAAATGATAAACGCCGACCCGCTCTTCGGGAAGACTGGCCAATGCCTGTTTCATGCTATTAGCGCAGTCTCGTAAAAAATCATCAATAGCATCACCGTCCTTTTCTTTAGCCATCACAGCCAAACCATCAAGTTTTACCAAATAAATAAAAGCCTCAGTATTATCGATAAACAATTGTTTCATGTCGGCCATAAAACAACTTTTATTTTTAAGCCCCGTTACATCATTAAGATGCAATTTTTTACCTAATGATTCAAGCTTGGTATTAAGATTAGCCACCATTTCGCCAATTTTTCTGGACATTATGTTCATGGAACTGGCGACATTTCTGACCTCCGTAGTCCACGGCAATTGATCAATAGTTTCATACCTTCCATTAGAAACAGCCAACGCCAATTGGTTTATCCTTTTTAACGGCAATAAAATAAACCGGAGCACAGAAATCAATAAAGCAATAGAAACAATAAATGCCGCCAAAGAGTAATAGAACGCACTCGTGGCCTGTTGATAAAGCTTAAGATAAGCATATCCAGGGTTTATCGTCACCTCTAGGGTGCCACCGATACTCCAGCCAGTGTTTATCTCACTTTTTGCCGTGACCGTTCCAATAGGCAATATTGCTATAAACCAATCTGGCACATCTTCAAACATCTTATTATTCGTCAATGTGACCAGAGACTGACCATCTACACTAATCAGCTTCAGTTCTTTGTAATAACCCATATCGAATATAGTATTCATCATGGTTTTCAAAACCGGATCAGTTTCATTGCCGATATAAGGACTCAATGACAGCCCTAATGAAGTCGCCGTATCCTGCGCATGCACTTCAGATTCGATCTGCAGATAACTTCTCATGTTATTAACGCTAATAACGAAATTGACACTGAAAATCATTAAAAACAGCACTGATATCAGTATGAGTAGTTGTTTGGATAAAGTCATATACCTAGCCTTAAGTAATCTATATCGATCAATTTAAATTATTATACATTTTTAACCACTCCCATTGCACTCAAAAAACGTTCAATTTTTGAGGTCGACAATATCGATAAAACAAATGAATTACAAGGCCTTGTCGATTTATAAGTTATACGTTTTCTCGGTCAGGTGGGGGTAATATTTCGGTGTTCATATTTTTAGTTATGAATATTGTTGATTTGTTTGGTTATGGATGCCATTAAAAGTGAAGCGGGAGTGCAAGACTTGCCTTGCTCTAGCCTAGAAAGCACAAGGCAGGCCTTGTACCCCAAGAGTCGTCAACTGATTCCAAACTGGGGTGCATCACCTTTAATTGCACCCTTTGGTTATGGCAGATTTAAATCCGGCAATGAACGGATCCAGGAATTTTAGTTTTAGGCCTGATGAGTGGCTTTGGCCGACACAAAGTTCAAAACGTAGTATGGAACGTATTTTACGGGGTAGCCGTATGTTTCGAATTGCGATAAAGGCCTAAAACCCTAGATACGTATTGTTGCGTCTCGGGATATGGCGGCACCCCGTGGTAGCGATCGACAGCACCCTCGCCGGCATTATAACCGGCAGCCACCAGCGCCACATCGCCTTCATAGCGTACCAACAGCCAGTGCAGATAAGTCAAACCAGCCTTAATGTTTTGTGTAGCGTTGAAAGCATCAGTCACATTAAACCGTTCTGCGGTATCTGGAATCAATTGCATTAGCCCCATCGCATTTTTTGGAGAACGAGCATTAGGCTCAAAATTGGATTCGACACTGATAATGGATAAGGCCAAGCGGGCATCCACCTTGTACCAGGGTGACATGGTTTCTACCAGATGGACTATCCAGCCTTTGCTGGCAGGCAAGCGACTGATTCTCTTTTCAATGTCGATGAGAGCACCGCCGCCTAAAAACTTAGAATATGTAGGCTTTTCTGGTAAACGGCCCTCAATAGTCATGCACTCTGGCAACTCGGATGAACTAAAATGCACCGTGTCGAGCATACTTTGAGCTTGATAATGACCCTGCTGAGCAGCCACTGAAAACAACGCAGCTGCCAGCGCACGGTTTTTCGGCACGCCTTGCCCGAACGCATAAAGCATACCCAATTGATACTGCGCTTCTGTGCTGCCCAACCGAGCAGCTTTACAATACCGCTCCGCCGCGCGCCACAAATTCATCGATTTGGAGGTATTTTTCGCCAGCTTAGACGCCTCGCCAAGCAAGTTCCGGGTAATGGGCGGTTCCAGCCCCATGACATCAGTTGCGATGGACAACGATGACCACAAGCAAACCACCAGCCATAAAGAGATACGGATAATCCAGTTAAATTTAATCATCAGCACTGCCCGTCTGAGATTGCCTCACGCTTGGTGAGTCTGATATAGCGACGACCAGCCCCGATCATCACACTGTTATGAGGACATCATGGGATTAATAGGATGCCTTCGCCAATCATAAACAAGTACTTGCAATTAAGCCAGCGAATCTCAATAAATCAAAGGGATCAGACTTAAATTCTATTTACTTAAGACGTTTTTCTTTTATATTCAATTGGTTGTTATAAGTTGGGCGATGGCTAATCTGCATTAATTTGAACGTATTACGCAAGTCTATACAGATAAACTGCGAAAGATGAATGTCCAGAGCCTTGAAACAAAAACGCCGATCAATATGTAATTCATTAGACATCTTTCCTAAATACAGTCCTGTCGGCCGGAATAAGCCGGTTCGAGCGACAGCGAGAATCGGTGTTTCCGGCAGACACCACCCGAATTCGCCGGAAACGCCACCTCGCGCCTGGATGGCCTTATTCCGGCCTACCCATTAATTCTTTAACGATTATTTAGGAAAGATGTCTATTGATTTAAAATATAATACCCACTAAGTAAGCAGTATTTGACCTTGACACTTTAGCTCTTTTTACGTTTTTTTTTGCGCTACGCTGCTGCGGACACCAGCAACTGCACGAACAACTGGATTTTCATGGTGGCGTCGAGATTGACCGACGTGAACTCGATCCCAGCAAGTTGGCGGCTTCCGTCGTGTTTTATTTTGACGATTTTTGCATAAATGTCGGTTGCACTGAAGTCGAGCAGCGGCAGATCGAATTCAAGCTTTATATCATCTAGCGTCCTGAGCGGGTTGTCTAGCTCGAGTTCGATCAGTACACCGTGATAGCCGATGTCGCAGATGATCGAGCTAATCGTTTTCGGCATAACGATCTTGTTCTGAATGAGTTTGAGCGAGCACGGGAGCTTGACTTCCATGCGATAGCTGCGGCGGAGTTCCTTCCGCGGCACTTCGAGCTCCAGCGATGGGATCGCATATAGCTCACGCAATCTGACCGGTTGCGACTTGCCCTTGACGAACACTTCCATCGGTTCACTGACGGTGACAAAGTCACGACAGCAGCTCAATGTATTCTCGCTGATCAAGACCTGTCCGCGCAGGCTGAAGGCTTCGATCCGCGAAGCAATATTGACCTCGTCACCGATCACGGTATATTCAGAATAAAAATTGGATCCGAACTTACCCGCCATGACGCTGCCGGTGTTGATGCCGATACCCATATATAACTCCGGCATGCCATCCTCTCGATCGCTGTTATTGAGGACATCCATCGCCAGTTGCATCTCGATCGCGCAAGCCAGAGCTCGTTGCACGTCATCTGACTGCTCGATCGGCACACCGAACAACACCATGATGGAATCACCCATGAATTTGTCGATGATACCGTGATGACTGGCGACTATTTCGTTCATTCGTCCCAGCCAGCGATTGAGCATCGCTATCACCGCCCCGGCGGGAAGGGTAGCCGTGACGGATGTAAACCCCCTCAAGTCGGCGAACAGGATGGTGACATCGCGCCACACAAAGGAATATTCCGCACTTGCTGCGCTGTCGGCATCATCAATACCGAGTGCGTGCTGGACGATGGATCCCATTTCCATTTCGGCGGCGTGTTTAAGCTGCGCACCGGTTTCGCGCACGATTAATGCCTGCAGGTGACGTACCGCTTCTTTATGTGGATCGTCTTTCATGTCATGCCGTCCTCAACATAGAAACAAGGTGTCACCCTAACCAGCTTCTCCCGCCGCGTCAAGCCAAACGACCCGAATATTTACAAGATGGCGTCACAGTAAGTCCGACAGAAATCTCTTTTTCGACACTATCAGGGATTTTGCAACGTAACAGCTCCATGCCCATATGC
>JBCKWO010000003.1:0-57208 GCA_038922535.1 Methylobacter sp.
GGTTTTTTTATGCCAGGTTGTTTGGTCACAGGTAATTAACCCTGGAGCCTTTAGGTACGATACCGTACAGACTAAGCCGGGTAGGGGCCGCATCGCGCCTCTTTTCGATGACTAATCGTGCTGGAAATTTTGATGATCGAAATGGATTGCTTGTGCCATGAAAGAAACATGGACTTTGGGCAATAAAAACTACTCACGCCTGAAGGCGCGAAAAAAATTGGCGATAGGTCAATTCAGCAGACTGCTATGGGGTGGCGGCAACCCAGAATTATTGCGTCAACTGTCGGTCGCGATGCTGACTTGACTGATTTATATTCTTTCATTATCCGGGGTGATGATCAATACTCCAAGCTAGACGGGGCATGTTGCCCCGTCTAGCTGTCAGGTGATGATCAATACTCGATAGGGTCGGCATAGTTCAGCGCGACACCCAGATATTTGCCCGGCCTCGGCACCGGCGCGTGCAGCTTGACTTCATTCAGCGCAATGCGGTCATTGCCGCTATCGATCTGCTGTCGCATAGCCTCCAGCGCACGATCACCTGCGCTCAGAAATTCGAGCATGGTTGGCGGTATTTTAGTATTATTTTTGCCCTCAACGACAGCGCCTACCCGGATTTCTTTACCGACAGGAGGTTAGGTAAGGGGCGTGAGCAGGAGAGGCAGCTTTGTTATGAGTAAAGGTTACCCGTTTCATGGATTAAATTTATCCGTACGATTTCGAGTGCCGCTATTATAAGCGAGCGTAAACGCAAGAGCTTGAGCCAAAAAAAAGCTATAATTAGCGTTTTTTTTACACAGAGGATCAGAACATGAACGAAAACTGGATTGCACCTTCCATCCTGTCCGCCAATTTCGCCAAATTGGGCGAAGAGGTTGATAATGTTTTAAAAGCGGGCGCCGATGTTGTGCATTTTGATGTGATGGACAACCATTTCGTACCCAACCTGACCATCGGGCCTTTGGTTTGCGAAGCGTTGAGAAAACATGGCGTTACCGCACCGATCGACGTGCATTTGATGGTTGAGCCTGTCGATCGTCTTATTCCCGACTTTGCCAAAGCCGGTGCTAGCATTATTACCTTCCATCCCGAAGCCTCTGTGCATATCGACCGCACCCTGCAATTGATTAAAGATTGCGGCTGTAAGGCCGGACTGGTCTTTAACCCAGGCACTTCGCTGCATTATTTGGATTATGTGATGGACAAGCTGGATATGATTTTGTTGATGTCGGTTAACCCCGGTTTTGGCGGCCAGTCTTTTATCCCGTCATCGCTGGATAAATTGCGCGAAGTCAGAAAAAGAATCGACGCCAGCGGTTTGAACATTCGCCTGGAAATTGACGGCGGCGTTAAAGTCGACAATATCCGCGACATTAAAGCGGCCGGTGCCGATACCTTCGTCGCAGGTTCGGCAATTTTCAGCCAGCCTGATTACAAAAAAGTCATCGATGAAATGCGTGCTGAATTGGCTAAGGCGGTTTAAAGATTGGTGTAGGGTACGCTTCGCGTACCTTTTTGATGCCATGTGCTTTAAAAATGGTACGCAAAGCGTACCCTACATGACTGAATCATCTTGCTAATCAGGTTAGTTTTTGAAATATGTAATAACGATAAGCAATAGGATATGAACATAAAAAATAACTCAATCATCTTAATTATCATATTACTCACTGGCTGTGCAAAATCATCAACCATTCAGCCGGTAAAGATGAGTGAGTCTGGATTTTCCGGGGCAGTTTTTAGCGGTGAAACAAATAAAATCGCCATGCCGACGCACGGAGAAGAACAATTCCGCATTTTCCATCATGCCGCAACCGGCTTTGTCTCAGTAGGAACAATTCGAAATTCCGCCGAAACGCGCGCGACAGAATTCTGTAAGCGTAAGAATAAATCGCTCAATGTTGTCCAAGAAACAACTTCGACACCGCCTCATATACTAGGCAACTTCCCACGCATCGAATTGATTTTTGAATGCCTGGCGATTAAATAAACTTAGATTGATTAAATATTCAGGCTTAGCGCAAACCAACATCCGAATTGCATATTCACATTGAATAACAAAAAATGACCCCAGAACAATTCAATCACTATGCCCGGCAGGGCTACAACCGTATTCCGATTTGCCGCGAAGTGTTGGCCGATTTGGATACGCCTTTGAGCGCCTACCTGAAACTGGCCGACGGTGCTTATTCCTATTTGTTCGAATCGGTACACGGCGGCGAGCAGTGGGGTCGTTATTCAATCATCGGTTTGCCCTGCAAGACCATCGTCAAGATCACCGGCAATCAAATCCGTCTCGAACAAGACGGCGAGCTGCTGGAAGAGGTCACGCACGATAATCCGCTAATCTGGATAGAGGAATTTAAGGAACGCTACAACGTCCCCGACATCGACACTCTGCCCCGATTTAACGGCGGACTGGTCGGCTATTTTGGCTATGAAACCATCGGCTATATCGAGCCGAAATTGCGCGGCATGGAAAAACCAGATCCGCTGGGGACTCCCGACATTCTGCTGATGGTGTCGGAAGAAATACTGGTGTTCGATAACCTGTCCGGCAAAATGCTGCTGCTGACTCACGCCAATCCTGAACAAGCCGACGCCTATAACCGTGCCGTTGCGCGGGTGGACGATTTGGCCATCAAACTGCGCGAGCTGCAAGCCAAACCAGCAAAGAATCATACGCCAAAAAAAGTCGAAGAATCCGATTTCATCTCGGGCTTTACCCAGCAGGGTTTTGAAGATGCAGTACTGAAAGCCAAAGAATACATCACTAACGGCGACATTATGCAGGTGGTATTGTCGCAACGCATGTCCATCCCCTACACCGCGTCGCCGCTTAATTTATACCGGGCGTTGCGTTGCTTGAATCCATCGCCGTACATGTTTTACCTGAACCTGGACGATTTTCATATCGTCGGCTCGTCGCCGGAAATCCTGGTCAGGCTGGAAGACAACATGGTCACGGTTCGGCCGATTGCCGGCACCCGTAAGCGTGGTGCAACACCAGAGCAGGATATTGAACTGGAACATGAGCTGCTGGCCGATCCCAAAGAACTGGCCGAGCATTTAATGCTGATCGATTTAGGCCGCAATGACGTCGGTCGGGTCGCCCAAATTGGCAGCGTGCAGTTGACCGAAAAAATGATTGTCGAACGTTATTCGCATGTGATGCATATCGTCTCCAATGTCACCGGACAGTTGCAGCAAGGCAAGAATGCTTTTGACGTGCTGGCAGCGACTTTTCCGGCCGGCACCGTCAGCGGCGCACCCAAAATACGCGCGATGGAAATCATCGACGAACTCGAACCGGTCAAACGCGGCGTTTATGCAGGCGCAGTCGGCTACATAGCTTGGTCGGGCAACCTGGACACCGCCATCGCGATCAGAACCGCCGTCATCAAAAACAACATGTTACATATACAAGCCGGTGCCGGTATCGTTTACGATTCCATACCCAGAAACGAGTGGGATGAAACTATGAATAAAGGCCGCGCAATATTCCGCGCCGTAAGTATGGTCGAAGCAGGCTTGGAAGGGGAGCAATCATGAGCGTGGTAAAAACCCCCCCTAGCCCCCCTTTATCAAAGAGGGGGATTAAAGTGGTCATGGTCGATAACTACGACTCGTTTACCTATAATCTGGTGCAATATTTCGGCGAATTAGGCGCCGATGTCACCGTGGTGCGTAACGACCAAGTAAGCGTGGAAGACATCGAAAAGCTGGCGCCCGATAAACTGGTTATTTCCCCAGGTCCCTGCACGCCCAAGGAAGCCGGCATCTCCGTTGAAGCCATTTTAAAGTTTGCAGGCCGTACTCCTATCTTGGGCGTTTGCCTGGGACATCAAAGCATCGGCTATGCGTTCGGCGGCAATATCGTTCATGCCAAAAACATCATGCACGGTAAAACCTCGCCGGTTTATCATCAGCATCAAGGCGTGTTCAAAGGGCTTAACAACCCGTTTACCGCCACCCGTTACCATTCGCTGGTTATTGAACAAGCGAGCTTGCCCGACTGCCTGGAAATAACCGCCTGGACGCAGGATGCGGCAGGCAATCTGGATGAAATCATGGGCGTAAGGCACAAACACCTGGATATTGAGGGCGTGCAATTTCATCCCGAGTCGATTTTGACTGAGCATGGGCATGATCTGTTGAGGAATTTTCTGGAGAGGTGATTGTTACCACGCGCTTGCAAAAGACGCTGTTGAGCTGAATGAACAACTTCCTCGTAAGAACCTGATTATTAAGAATATAGGTAATTATTCACACCCTATTAATGGTTGCCGGTTGGTGCAATAGCCTCGGTCAAGACCCTCCAGGCTTTAAAAACCTGGAAGGTCTAAAAGAACCGGCACACGCCTGAGCAGTTACTTTTGCGCTGAATAGTTAAGAATATAGCTAAAAATAATTTCTCTGAATCTTGACGAGTGCATTTTTAGCCCTATCCTGAGCTCACCCAACCCATGTCAACCTTCCGCTTCCAGCAGTTTTCAGTATTACAACAACACTCGGGCATGAAAATTTGCACCGATGCGGTTTTATTTGGCGCTATGGCTCCGGTCAATCCGGGCGATCACGTACTGGACGTCGGCACAGGTACTGGCGTACTAGCACTCATGGTGGCTCAACTGGGTGCGGCCAAAGTGACCGCCGTGGAGTTGACGCAAGAAGCTTTTAAAGAAGCCGCCATTAACTTTAACACCAGCCCATGGGCGGATCGGCTTGAAGTGGTGCATCAGGATATTCAAAGCTTTGCCTTAACAGCCGACCGGCGATACGACCTGATCATCAGCAACCCGCCGTTTTTTGAAAATCACAGCAAGACCGCCGATGCGCTTAGAAATACCGCTAGGCACACCGACCAACTGCCGTTTGTCGACTTGATCGGCATTGCCGGACAATTGTTATCCGCTCAGGGCTTGTTTTATCTGTTGATTCCGGCTCATGCGGCCGCAAAATTTTCCGCGCAAGCCTTAGCTGCGGGGTTTTATCGGGTCAACCAAACCGATTTTCGAGGCTATGCCCATAACCAAGCCAAAGTATCCGCGCTGACTTTCAGTCGCACAGAGGCTGTGTCTACAGTAAGGTTGTTGACGATTTATGAATCTAACGGCGTTTACAGCCAAGAAAGTGAAGCTTATTTAACGGATTTTCTGTTGCGGTTTGCCAAAGACCCGTCGGGCAACATCTGGTCATTGCCTGACATTCCATTGTCAGTAGTTGAACAATAGAACTCAACGCCGAAAACTGGGGCTGCATTTATCAATAGAAATGCGGGCATAAAACTCAAGCACATTCACCGATGTCTTCAAACCAGATCTGCGGCGATTGCTTGATAAAACGCGACATTAACGCGATACAGTCGGGATCGTTCATTTCAACGACCTTTACCCCGGCATCTTTAAGCCAATCCAAATGACCTTCAAAGTTGACCGATTCGCCGACTACCACGGTGCCGATATTGAATTGCCGGATCAAACCCGAGCAATACCAGCAGGGCGCTAATGTCGTCACTAAAATCTTGTCGCGATAGTGGGTTTGACGACCGGCTTTACGAAAGGCATCGGTTTCACCATGAACAGAGGGATCATTGTCCTGCACCCGACGGTTACGTCCGCGGCCAAGCAGTTTGCCTTGAGCGTCAAACAACGCCGCGCCGACCGGTACGCCGCCTTCATCAAAGCCGGTTTTCGCCTCGGCAAGCGCGACGGACAGCATGTTTGCATAATTCATAGGGAATTTTTCAGGGTAGGCATATTGTTATAGTGAGATGACCTTATCTAGTAAGTAGGTGTCCATAACTGTTTTAACAAAACTCTGATGTAGGAGCGGCTTTAGCCGCTCCTACAGGTTGTTAAACAACTTTTTATTCATTGCTTAGTATGGCATATTTGTAGTTGACTCTGCCACGGCTCCGGTTATTATTCATCGGCAAAAAAAGGCGTGAATTGAGCTTTAAGTCGGTGCTTGATTTGCGTACTTTGCCCGAGATTTAACGCCATTTAGATACTTAAAACATGCTGAAGCTTCTGTTCATATATCACCCATCTGTTGTATGGGCTGAGTTGTTACCTTATTAAATTAAGTATAATTAAAGCATGGTTATTAAGACAAACAAATAGGCCGTGTCATGAGATCAAATATGCGAACTTGGTTTATCCTGCTTCCGCGACAAAAAAAAGCCTTTATCCTTATTAGCGCTGATGTGTTTTTTGCCCTATTTTCTCTTTGGGCGGCCTTATCTTTACGCTGGGGAGAGCTGTATATCCCTAAAGACGATGAGTGGTATCTGTTTGCTGCGACACCTGTCATCGCAGTGCCGATTTTTGTGAAGCTGGGTTTGTACCGGGCGATTATTCGGTACATAGAAGTCAGGGCGTTATGGGCCATTATTCAGGCGACTACGCTTTATGCACTGGTTTTTGCGTTTGTCTTGCATGAGTCTGGCGTCACGGGCATTCCCAGGACGGTGTTGCCGTTAAACTGGTTGAACATGATGCTGCTGGTGGGGGGCAGTCGTTTTTTTGCGCGTTGGTGGTTGGGAGAGGTTTATTTAAACTTGGGAGGAGGCCAGGGAGTAAAAAGTCACAGTAAAAAAAATGTGGTGATTTATGGCGCGGGAAACGCCGGTGTCCAGTTGGCTTCCGCATTAGGCTATGGGCGTGAGTTTAGGCCGGTCGCTTTTATTGACGATGACAAGTCGCTACATAAACAAAAGGTTAATGGTCTCCGGATTTATCCGCTTAGTTCTTTGCGGTACTTGATAGAAAGGCATCAAGTTTCAGATGTTCTGCTGGCTATGCCGTCGGCTAACCGGGCGCGTAAAAGTGAAATTATCGGTTTGCTGGAGCCTTTTGCCGTTCATGTGATGTCTATGCCTGGCTTGTCTGAAATTGCCCAGGGCAAAGTCACCGTTGATGCGCTACAGGAGGTTGATATTGCCGACCTGCTGGGGCGTGACGCGGTGGCACCGGATCAATCGTTACTGCATGCCAATATCGCTGGCAAAGTGGTGATGGTGACTGGAGCAGGCGGATCTATTGGCTCCGAACTGTGTCGGCAAATTATCTGCTTGCAACCGGATGCGCTGATTCTTTTTGAAATAAGCGAATTTGCGCTTTATGCGATAGAAAAAGAGTTGCAGCATTTATTAGCCAAAACACAACTTGCTGATGAAATAAAGCTCATTCCTGTGTTGGGATCGGTTACGAATGCTAACCGATGCGAAAAAGTTTGCCGGACTTTTAAGGTGCAAACGATCTATCATGCTGCGGCTTACAAACATGTGCCAATGGTCGAAAGAAATCCGGGCGAAGCGATCTGGAACAATGTCTTTGGAACTTTACGGATAGCATCGGCCGCAATCAAGGCGGAAGTTGAAACCTTTGTGCTCATTTCAACGGATAAAGCCGTCAGGCCAACCAATACTATGGGCGCGACCAAGCGCTTTGCCGAATTGATTTTGCAGGCACTCAGTTTAAACAAGCCTAAAACTCGTTTCACTATGGTGCGGTTCGGCAATGTATTAGGCTCTTCGGGATCCGTTGTGCCGTTATTTAAAGAGCAGATTGCCAGAGGCGGGCCGGTAACGGTCACCGACGCAAGGATCATCCGTTATTTTATGACCATACCTGAGGCGGCGCAGTTGGTTATTCAGGCGGGTGCAATGGGCCTGGGCGGCGATGTATTTGTGCTGGATATGGGCGAACCTATTCGTATTGTCGATTTGGCCAAGAGAATGATTCATTTGAGCGGATTGGAAATCAAAGATTCCGAGCATCCCAGTGGCGACATCGAGATTAGTTTCACCGGTTTAAGGCCTGGAGAAAAGCTGTATGAAGAGCTTTTAATTGGCGATAATGTTTCAAAAACGGGTCACGCAAGAATTATGCGCGCCGAGGAGCAGGTTGTTCCTTGGGTCGAGCTGGATGTAATGCTGGCGACACTGGAGCAGGCGGCAAAAGACGATGATTTTGAGCGGGTTAGGAAAGTATTGGTCGATGCCGTCAGCGGTTTTATACCGCAGTGTGAAATTGAAGACTTATTGTGGAAAGAAAATAGGAGGCTTGTAAATGGATAAATTGACCAGCATGAACGTTTTCGTTCGCGTGGCAAAGGCAGGAAGCTTTGCCGGCGGCGCGCGCGACCTGGATATTTCCAGAGCTATGGCGACCAAGCATATCATGCATCTTGAGGGGGTGCTGGGTACGCGGTTATTCAACCGAACCACGCGCAGCTTAAGTCTGACCCATGTGGGAGCGTCCTATCTGGAGCGATGCCAGCAGGTGTTGCTTGAGGTTGAGGAGATGGAGGCTGCGGTAACACATTTACAGACTGAGCCCCGGGGTATTTTAAGAATCAGCGCGCCGCCGGTTATCGGTGCGACGCATATCGCTAGAGCGGTGGCTGAATTTTTAAAAATACATCCCGATTTGACCGTCGAGATGACTTTGCAGAGCAGTCCGGGGGATTTGATCGATGAGGGGATCGATCTGGCTATTTTTTTGGGCGCTTTGGATGACACCAGCATGTTTGCGCGGAAATTAGCCAGTTACTCGTTGGTGGTTTGCGGGTCGCCGGAATATTTTGCGCAACATGGCATTCCCCAAGCGCCGGAGGATTTGGAAGATCACAGCTGCCTAGTTAATTGGGCTATCGCGCCGAGGAATAAATGGCTGTTCAAAGACGACGCCGGCTATGCAGGGATTACTGTTTCAGGTCGGATGCAGGCAAATGTCGCAGATCCGCTACGCATCGCCGCGCTTAATGGTTTGGGCTTGGTGATGTTGCCAACTTATATTGTGGGCAGGGATATTGAAAAGGGTAAATTGAAAGCCGTTCTGGAAAATTACACCACGCCGCCCCTGGATGTCCATGCCGTCTATCCGCATCGAAAATATTTGTCAGCTAAGGTCAGAGGTTTTATGGATTTTTTGCAGGAATTTCTGGAATATCGGGTTAGCCGCGGGGAACGGAATGAGGGTGTTGATTAGTAGCGGATTTTTGGCGGACACTGCCTGGATATTTTAGCAGTGCGCTTAGTTATATAACGACCTGTGTGAACAGGTGAAGCTTCCGACTTTTATCCATATCCCTGTAGACAAGGGCTAAATATCAATACTCACTAAGGAAATGCCTCATTATGGTTTCGTGTTGATGGGGTTATCATGAGTCGATTTCTTGACCGTGGCCTAAGGGATGCGATAATAGACCATCATAAACGGATGAATGACTGTTTTATCAGGCTTTACGCAAGAAAAAGTAGCATCAGGGTTTGAGCAAAGAAGCCAAATTTGTCGCCTATAGCGCCTACTTTGGGTAGCCAACGCCGCACCTACTCCCGGCAGGGCTCTCCTGAGCGTAGACGAAGGGTTTGCGGCATATACACCATCCCTGGCGACAAACGCAGATAGAGATTAATAATAAAATGATAGAGAATTTAGATCCGCAACAAGCCTGGGAGTTATTGCAAAATAATGCCGATGCGGTATTGGTGGATGTAAGAACGAAAGTAGAACATGCCTTTGTAGGGCATCCCCCAGGAGCCCTATCCATTCCTTGGAAGGAGTCGCCTGATTGGCATGTCAATCCTCATTTTGTTGCCGAAGTTAAAAGAGTCGTGCTCGACCGCAATGCGCCGGTTTTATTGCTTTGTCGTAGCGGCCAACGTTCGCTGGATGCGGCAAAAGCACTGGAGGAGGCGGGTTATCAGTTGTTGATAAATATTTTTGACGGTTTTGAAGGCCCCCTGGATGAGTATAAACATCGGGGTAATCTTCGCGGTTGGCGTTTTCAAGGCCTGCCTTGGGAGCAAAGCTAATGTTATCGCCAGGGATGGTGTGTATGTCGCTAGCCAGTAGGAAACTGGCGCGGCGATACCCAATTGGACCAAGCAGGGTGCGTCCAACAAAATCTAAACAGCAGTCATGACGGCTTCTCCGTCCTTTCTTCCCCCCGCATTTAACCCATTTAGAGTGCATTTTGCACTTATCATGTTTAAAAGACTGCGCACAGCGCAGTCTTCATTTGTTTATTTAAACCTTTAGAGACCATAAAAGTGATCGAAAAACTAAGAAATATTGCAATTATTGCCCACGTTGACCATGGCAAAACGACCCTGGTTGATAAATTATTGCAACAGTCTGGCACCTTTGCTGCTCATACTAAAGTGACTGAGCGCATGATGGACTCCAACGATATTGAAAAAGAACGCGGTATCACCATCCTGGCCAAAAATACTGCGCTGGATTGGAACGGCTATCATATCAATATCGTCGACACCCCAGGCCATGCCGACTTTGGCGGCGAAGTGGAGCGGGTATTATCGATGGTCGATTCGGTCTTGTTACTGGTTGATGCGGTAGACGGGCCGATGCCGCAAACCCGATTTGTAACCCAAAAAGCCTTTGCTTTGGGGTTGAAACCGATCGTGGTGATCAACAAAATCGATCGTCCCGGCGCGCGTCCAGACTGGGTTGTCGATCAAACCTTCGATTTATTCGACCGTTTGGGCGCAACCGATGAACAACTGGATTTCCCTGTTGTTTTTACCTCGGCAATCAATGGCTATGCCGGATTGGAACACACGGTCACCAGCGGCGATATGACCGCGCTGTTTGAGACCATTGTGTCCAAAGTCAGTCCTCCAGATGTCGATAGGGACGGCCCATTCCAAATGCAGGTATCCAGTCTTGATTACAATACTTACACGGGCGTTATCGGTATAGGCCGGATTCAGCGCGGCAGCATAAAACCCAACCAGCCGCTGGTTATCGTTAATCGGGAAGGTGTCGAGCGTAAAGGGCGTATGCTGAAAATTTACGGCTTTCACGGTTTGGATCGCGTTGAAGTTCAAGAGGCGCAGGCCGGTGATATTATTGCTTTCGCCGGTATTGAAAAGCTGGAAATATCCGACACCATCTGCCATCCCGATACCGTGGAAGCCATGACGCCGTTGTTGGTCGATGAGCCGACGGTCAGTATGACTTTTCAGGTCAATAATTCGCCGTTTGCAGGACGCGAAGGCAAGTTCGTCACTACGCGCCAAATTCGCGACCGCTTAGACAAAGAATTGCAACATAACGTTGCGTTAAAAGTTGAAGACACCGTAGATCCTGATAAGTTCAAGGTATCCGGTCGCGGCGAGTTGCATTTATCCATTTTGATTGAGAATATGCGCCGCGAAGGCTTTGAAATGGGCGTGTCGCGTCCTGAGGTTATTCTTAAAGAAATTGACGGTAAAAAGTGCGAGCCTTTTGAAATGGTCACCATTGAAGTGGAAGAAATCCACCAGGGGACGATCATGGAAAAACTGGGTGAGCGTAAAGGCGACTTGACCAATATGATACCGGACGGCAAGGGTCGTATCCGTCTGGAATACATGATGCCGTCGCGCGGCCTGATTGGCTTTCAAACCGAATTTATGACCGCCACTTCCGGTTCAGGCTTGTTGTACCATGTGTTCGATCATTACGGTCCGCTGAAAGCAGGCGAAGTCGGTAGTCGTTCGCGCGGCGTGCTGATTTCGATGGTTGCGGGCAAAGCCGTCACCTATTCGCTGCATCCGTTACAAGAACGTGGCGAGTTATTATTGGTCAATGGCGATGAAGTCTACGAAGGCATGTTGGTTGGCCTGCATTCGCGCACCAATGATTTAACGGTTAATCCTTGTAAACCCAAACCGCTGACCAACGTTCGCGCATCGGGTACGGACGAAAGTTTGGTGCTGGCGAGAATCCAGAAAATGACGTTGGAGCAAGCGCTGGAATTTATTGCCGAAGACGAATTGGTTGAAGTTACGCCAAAATCGATACGTTTACGGAAGAAGTTTTTAACTGAAAATGAGCGTAAACGAGCGTCTAAGGGTTAATGTTTGCCGAATGGCTCGCCTGTTTTAGGCAAGCCATTCGGCACTTAGAAAAATAGCGGCGAATAGTGGCTTTTAAAGTACAGTTTTATCGCGTACCGAACACCATAATAGTTTTGCCGTGCGCGGTAAGCAGTTTTTTATTTTCTAGTTCCTTTAAGACGCGTCCGGCCATTTCTCTTGAGCAGCTGGCCATGCGTCCGATTTCTTGTCTGGAGATATGCAATTGCATGCCATCGGGGTGTGTTATGGCTTCGGAGCCTTTGCATAAATCCAGCAAAATTCGAGCAATTCTCCCTTCTACATCCATAAATGCCAAGTTGCATAAATTACGGCTTGTGTTTAATAGCCGTGACGATAATTGTGCGCCTAACATGAAAAATATGTCGGGGCCATGCGCCATGAGATCTTTTCTCAAAATCTGGCGGAGCCGATCGTAGCTTATTTCGGCCAAATGGCTTCGCTCCGCGTTTTAACGTTGACCTCCCGCATCTCAGTCCCTTGAAACACACCAATCTCACCGATAAATTCATTTTTATTCAAGTAAGCGAGAATGAGTTCATGCTCGCCTTCTGACTCTTCCACGCAAACGCTGACCGATCCGCTTATGATAAAATACAGCCGGTCGCCTTTATCGCCAGGCCGAATAATGGTGGTTTTGGCTGGATATTTTTTTATATGGCAAAAGCTTAAGAAATGCTCCAGGGCCTCTTTACGGAGTGTTTCTTGGGATTTAAGTGTCATGACTGCTTATTCAGAGCTGTGGTAGGTTCGACTAACAATGCAGGATTTTAACAAAAACCAACATTATCCCTGGCAATCAGAGCTTTTATGCTATGCTGTGCGTCATTTTTAATCGAGAAAACAAATGCAAGTAACAGTCAAGTGGGTCGATGGTGTGATGTTCGTCGGCGAAACCGGCAGTGGACATGCGGTAGTGATGGATGGTCCGCCTGATCACGGCGGTCGTAATATAGGCATGCGACCCATGGAAATGCTTTTGCTGGGGGTGGGCGGGTGCTCATCTTTTGATGTGGTGCAGATTTTACAAAAAGGCAGAAATAACATCGTCAACTGTGTGGCTGAGGTTACCGCAGAACGGGTCGATGCTATTCCGAGTGTGTTTAGCAAGATTCATCTGCATTTTATAGTCACCGGACATGATTTAAAGGCATCGGCTGTTGAAAGGGCAGTCAAGTTATCCGCAGAAAAATATTGCTCTGCATCCATCATGCTCAGCAAGGCGGTGGAAATCACTCATGATTTTGAAGTTATCGAGGTTTAACTATTTTGAATAAATTGCAATTACACGGCTTTAATAATTTAACAAAGTCGCTCAGTTTCAATATATATGATATTTGCTACGCTCCGGCTGAACAACAGCAAGCTTATATCGAGTATATCGATGAAGCTTATAACGCCGATAAACTGACCCAAATTCTTAAGGATGTTGCCGAAATTATCGGTGCTCAAGTGCTTAATATCTCCCGTCAGGATTACGAGCCGCAAGGCGCCAGCGTCACCATGCTGATCTCCGAGGGCGAAGCGCTACCGCCGCTCAGTATGAACAGCCAATCACCCGGCCCGTTGCCGGAAACGGTGCTGGCGCATCTGGATAAAAGCCATATCACCGTGCATACGTATCCTGAAAGTCACCCCGATAACGGCATCAGCACCTTTCGCGCCGATATTGACGTTTCAACCTGCGGCCGAATTTCGCCGTTGAAAGCACTCAATTACTTGATTCACAGCTTTGAATCCGATGTAGTGACCATGGATTATAAAGTGCGCGGTTTTACCCGCGACATTTCAGGCAAAAAACATTATATCGATCATAAAATCACGTCTATTCAAGATTATATCGCCATGGATACCCAAGAAAGCTATCAGATGATTGATGTGAACGTATATCAGGAAAATATTTTCCATACCAAAATGATGCTCAAGGAAAGCGAGCTGGAGAATTATTTGTTCGAAAAGGAATGTGACTTGTCCGCCGATCAAAAAGCGGAGATAGAAAATAAGCTGCATAAGGAAGTGACTGAAATTTTTTACGGTCACAACTACCGCCAGCGTTATGAAGAAGTTAAGGCCTGATTCTGGATCGAGTAAGTGCGGCTGGTCGCCCTTTATGCCCACAGAGTAAGCATCTTTGAATAAATTAGTTTTATTTGTGGAGGCGAACTAGTTAACCAAGCCGGTAAGAACTGTAATAAGATAGCGGCAGTTTTTATTTTTTTAAAGAGTCACTTTATGCGACGTTTTATTCTACTGAGTTTGCTTGCCTTTATCGCCAAGGATGGTGCGTATGCCGCCGCCGATCCTGCTCTCGGCAGGATTCCGGCAGACACGCCATCCTTGGCGATAAGCCAGCCGGGAGCAGGTGCGGCGCCGGTCTATGCTGTTGATGAGCGGCCGCCGGATCTTGAACCTGTGCCGGAAGCGCCTGAGCCGTCGTTACCCGTGCAAAACGGTGAAACGATGGAACCGGACATTACTATTATTCGTAAAGGTAAAGAGACCATCCAGGAATACCGGCGTGGCGGTAGACTTTATATGATAAAAGTCGTACCGGCGGTTGGCCCGCCTTATTATTTCCTCGATACCAATGGCGACGGCAAAATGGATGAACGCCGCAGCGAGTTGGATAGAGGCTCTGAAATCAATATGTGGAAGTTGCTGGAATGGTAGCCGCTTAAAATCAGTGTCGGTATTTACGCGCATAACACGTCCGCAACTCGATCAATTCTTTAGCGCTTATAGCCTCGGTGATGTCGTCGGTTTTGAGGGGATAACGGACGGCATAGACAACACCAATTATTCGGTAACCACTACGCAGGGCAGTTTTGTACTGACCCTGTTTGAGTCGTTAACTGTCGATGATTTACCTCATTTTTTAAAGCTCTTGGCGCATCTGGGCAAAAACAACCTATCTTGTCCCTGCCCTCAAAGCGACCGGCAGGACAATCCCTTGGTTCAGTTTAATGGTAAACCGGCTGCGGTATTTAAGCGGTTATCCGGCGCGGCAACGTTATCGCCCTCTGTTTTGCATTGCCAGGAAATCGGTTTGCAGCTGGCAAGTCTGCATCGTTGTACGCAGGACTACGTTTTCCCGATAAAAAACAGTAATGATTTGAGCTGGTGCAAAACGGTGCTGAATAAAATCGGCGTGCATTTATCGGCAACGGATCGTGAGCTGATTAATGATGAGTTGGCTTTCCAAGCTAAAAACAGCCGGGGTGATCTGCCGATAGGCGTCATTCACGCCGACCTGTTCAGGGATAATGTGCTGTTTGTCGATGACCGACTGAGCGGCTTGTTGGATTTTTACAGTGCCTGCACCGATACGTTGTTGCTTGATGTTGCGATAACGGCTAATGATTGGTGTTGCGATAATGGGGCGATTAATCACGAAAAGTTGGCGGCATTGTTGTCGGCTTATGAAAGCTTAAGGCCGCTGGAACCCTTGGAAAAACAGCACTGGCCGGTCATGCTCAGGGCGGCGGCGTTGCGTTTTTGGCTATCTCGGCTGGAGCATCAGTGCTTTCCACGCCCCGGCGAAATAACCCAGCAAAAAGACCCGCTGGTTTTTCGGCGACTATTGCTGCAACATCGGCAACAAGTTGGTTTATCGAGTAACAAAAATATTTTTAACCTTAGGAGCACAGCATGATTAAAATCTTTCATCTCACCTTCGTTTTACTGTCCATCATCAGCTTTGTCGCCAGGGTCTATCTGGCAGAAACCCGTCCGGAAATGCTTGAGAAAAAATGGTTAAAAATCGGGCCGCATATCGTCAATAGCGTGTTACTGATGACCGGTGTTACGTTGATCTTTCAGGGGCAATGGTTGTCGGGCGAGTACGGCTGGATTGTCGCTAAAATAATAGCCTTACTGGCCTACGTTGGTTTGGGCATGGTTGCGATCAAAAGTCAGGGTGCCTTGCGTTGGCAGGCATTTGCCGTGGCTCTTGCCTGCTTTATTTATATCGCTATCGTGGCGGTCAGCAAGAATCCATTGTTTTTTTTATAGCGGATTGCAAAACACCGTTATAAATAAAATTCGATTTTATCGATTTGTTGATCCAGCCAAGATAAAACATCTTTGCCTTTGTGAAACCGGGTGTCATCAATCTCAGGGAGTTGGGTGTCGGTTAATGTCGCCCAACGGGACAGTCGGTTTTTTAGCTGTCCTTGCTCGCTGACGGTAAAATGATAGCGTTGTATCAGCGGTGCAAACAGCTTGGGTTCCTGTGCGGTTATCAGCTTCGCCAAGCGGCTTAGCTCCGCCAGTAGGGTTTCAATCGCTACGACATGCGCGGCTATTAATTGAGAAACCTGCTTGGGCTGGATATAAGCGGCGGGCGACAATTCATTATCTGAAATAACTTTCAGGCAGTGAATTAATTCACCTGTCGAAAAGCGTATCGCGGTTTCATAAAATGCAGACGCTTCCATATCGCAAAGAGGTATTTCATCGTACCCAAGTTGCGGCCTTGATACTGTTTGGATACAGGCGGTGGGGCAAGGTGGCGTAAAAATTAGCGGAGGATAATAGTTTTTTTGGCTGTCAAAATCGGTGATTTTGTCGATTAAAAATAGGCTGCCCAAGGCGTGGAATTTATGTCCGGCGATACCGATATTGACCAGTATTGGCGGCTCAAGCGTGGCAAATAAAGCCTGAGTGTAAGCTATCCCGGCAGCCATGGCGCTTTTTCCAAGTCCGGTTACGGTCAAGCAAATATTCGGGTTGAAATAAACCGCAAACGGTTGGATATCTGTCGTCTTTTTTAACTTGAAATGATCGACCAACGGCTTGGCCTCACAGGGCAGCGCGGTGTAGATAAAAATTCGTGGGGGATTTTGTCGGTTCATAAGCAAACATCTCGCTTGCAATTAAGTGGTGAGGTGCAATAATTTTTTGGCTTTAGCCTTTAGCCTTTAGCCTTTAGCCTTTAGCCTTTTCCTGAATGACGTGGAAAGCATCTGCATAAATATCAGCCATCGACGCGCCTTTCATAAACGCCATTCTCTTGGTCTGATTAACCATTTCGGGATGTCCGCATAGGAAAACCCGCCACCCGCTTAAGGTTTCAGTGGAGGATAAGGCGATGTCGTGAACGCGGCCTTTGACATGGTTCGATTCAATATCTACTCCTGAAAGACAGGGCGTGTAATGGAAGCTTTCAAATTCGGCGGCAAGTTCGCGCATTTGATCAATAAAATACAGTCCGTTAAGATCCCGGCTGCCATGATACAAGTGGATGGGGCCTGTGTGTCCCTGTGTCAAAGCATCGTTAACAATGCCGTAAAGTGGTGCCAAGCCGGTGCCGGTTCCGACCAGCATCAAGGGTTGCTCAGCACGTCCGGGTAGGTAATGACAAGAGCCTTGGGCCTCTGAAAGGGTGATAGACGCGCCTAACTCCAATTCATCATGCACCCAGCCACTGAATTGACCATTCGGCAGGCGGCGAATATGAAATTCCAGGGTGTTTTCATGCTGTGGGATGTTCGCAATCGAATAACTGCGGATTAAGCCGTCTGGACGTTGTAGATTAACAAACTGGCCGGCGAAAAAATTAAATGGGCTTTGGTATTCCAAAACCAAATGTACGATGTCGGGCGTCAACAGCTGTTTTTTGATGACGCTGGCTTCAATTGAAGCACCTTGCTTGCCGGGCAACGCGACGGTCATGTCCTGCTCTGGGTGGCAAACGCAGGGCAGAAAATAGTTCTGCTTTTGCAGGGTGTCTTTAAGGCCGACTTGGGCTGAGACAGGTGGAGGATTATCAAGACTGCGCATCATGCAGGCTTGGCAAAGGCCTTGACGGCAACCATTAGGGATCTGTACGTTTTTCCTTAACAGGGTCTCCAATACAGTCTCATCCGGTTGACAGGAAAATGTCGATTCGCCAATAGTGATGCTGAGCATGGTCTCCACCTGATATTTCAGTTATTTGCCCAAGATGTCTTTGCGTGTGCTTTCCGCAATGGCTGCTGCTTGGCCGATCAATTCTGCCGGTACTTTTAACTCGGTTAATGTTGCGCCGAGATGCTCCATGACTGCATCAAAATGACTGTCATTCAAACCCATTTTGACGAGGTGTGCATGGGCAGTACGCATATCGGTACCGCTGTAATTATTGGGGCCGCCGAATGCCATAGTCAAAAAAGCTTTTTGTTTGGCAGCTTGTTTTTCCATGTCAGAATTGTCGAAAAACCGGTTGATGCGGTAATCCGCCAGCACTTTGCGATAAAAAATATCTACAGCAGCATTAACAGCCGCTTCGCCGCCGAGTTTTTCATAGAGTGTTTGGCTTGACGTTGTTGTTTCTTGTGAGTCGCTCATTATTCTCTCCAGGTATTGTGTAGTGTCATTATTCTTATTTAAGCAAACTTGCTCACATGGAAGTTTATAACAACAGTCCTATTTATGCTATTGCATAACGCTTAATGAGCTTTTGGTAATAACTTACCTCGTCGGTTTTCCCTCGTTTTATCAAGCCGTTAAGGTAAATATCGGTCTTTTCTATCAGCATATTTGCCGCAGCTTGCCGGCTTTGGTCGGACAATCGGCCAGAATCGATAATGTTTTGCAATGCGTCGATCCGAAAACGATCCATGCCCCAGAATGCCATGGATAACTGGCCTTCATGGCCGCCATGCTTGTTTATTTGCGGCTGTTCAATCAATAAAACCGGGTAATTTGCGGTGATCCTGAGCCACAGGTCATAGTCTTCACAGGTGGGCAGATGGGTATCAAACAGGCCTACGTCCACAAATACCGAGCGATGAATCAATACGGTGGACGGCGATATTGCGCAGAGCGGCAGGCAATGGGCAAATATCCAGCCGCCGGTTTTGGCGTATTTTTTGGGTACGGCAATCTGAGTTCCATTGCGTATCCAATTTTCTTCGGTGTGGCAAACCTTGTATTCAGGACTGGACGTCAACGCCGCCTTTTGGCTGGCCAGTTTTTCCGGCAGCCATTCATCATCGGAATCCAGAAAAGCCAGCCAGTCTCCGGTTGCCTGTCGTATGCCCAGATTTCGCGCCGCACTGACGCCGAGATTTTCTTGATAGTAATAGTTTACTTGAGGGAATTCCCGGCGAAGCATGATGTCTGTACCATCGGTAGAGCCGTCATCAATGACCACAACTTCGGACGGCAATAAGGTTTGTGAATAGACCGATAATAGCGCCCGTTTCAGCAGGTCACGACGATTGTAGCTGGGAATAACGACTGAAATTTCTATAATAATTACCCTAATTTACTACTTGTTGCTTTGATAATATGAAAGAGGATTTATTCGATCTTGGGCAAAAAGAATCGATTTGAAAGACCAGCTTTGTGAATTGATACTGCAATAGGCGCTTTGATGCTGACCGATAAAATGACCGGCGGATAGTGATCCGCCGGTTCCTGCCTGTTACGTTGTTTAATTTATTCCTGTTTTATGATTGCCTTAGGCGTTTCTGTCCCGACACTTTCAGCGGCATTTCTAATGTAAATCTGTTTTATACGTTCAAAGGCCGACCATAAGGTTTTATCCATTACGGTGTTGTTGCCAATAGAAACGATCACACGGAGTAATTCGGGTATGTTATTTTTGGTTGAAGCTATGTATATGGGTTGTACATAGAGCACGGTATTGCCCATCGGCAAAATAATCATGCGCCCCATTTTAACCCGTGAACCACCCTGATCCCATAAAGTAAATTGCGCAGATATTTCCGGGTTTTGGTTAATCAATGCTTCAACCTGTGCAGGCCCATTGACCTGCACATCCTTACCGAACTTGTAAACCGTAATGCCGGGTTTGTAATCCTCGCTACAGTTGGTTTTATCCAGTGTTCCGGCAACCCCCACCATGCTGAGATTAGCCCTATTGATGGGTGTCATCGGGTTGATCATGACAAATTCTTCCCGGTTATTGCAGTTGCCGAAATCCATGGTCTGATAATAAGGCAATACCGGCTGATCCCGAACATTGGCAAACTGCCAGGTTTCGGCCTGTTCGTAGAATAATTCAGGCTTAATCTGGTGGTATTTGGCATAAACCTTCATCTGCATATAATAAAGGTCGCGGGGATAGCGTAAATGCTGCCGTAATTCGGTTGGCATTTCATCCAGATTTTTAAATAATCCCGGATATGCGCTGCTATAAGCCTTGATAATGGCATCTGACGGATCGGAAATATAAAAATCGACATCGCCATCATAGGCATCGACAACAATTTTGACTGAGTTGCGGATATAGTTGAATTTTTCATCGCCATCCAGGTAATCATGGGCGGCAGGCTTGGAAACCGGATACCGATTGGATAAGGTATAAGCATCCTGTATCCAATAAAAACGATCCTTGTCTATCACCAGATACGGGTCTTTATCCTGATGCAGAAAGGGTGTCAGCTTTTTAATGCGCTCATTGATGTTTCTGCGCATCTTGACTTTACTCTGGTCAGAGATATTGAGTGAAAAGAATATTTTTTCGTCTTTAAAATAAAAGGCAAATAATGCTTTTCTGAACAGCGATGGAATGGGAACCCCCCCTTCTCCATGGTAAGTTGTCACCAAGTCCGGATCAGAACGGGCAATTCCTACGACATCAAGTTTGTTGGGGACTATGGCGTAAGGGAGTTGCTCCTGACCATAGTAGATATCAGGATTTTTGATGCTGAAGCCGACATCGGAATACAGGTTTAAATCGCGCAAATACCAGACCAAGGGTCTATCGGCATCCTGTGCGGCAGGACTGGCGACGGCGCCATAGCCGTGGGTATAGCGCAAATGGATGTTTTCCCAGTTTTGCGCTTCGGGCGGCAATTTCGATATATTTATTTCTCTGGCCGCCAAATTAACCTGTCTGGTGTGGCCAAGAATAAAATAGCGATCTTCATCGACACCCAGGAATCGATAGTACGGTCTTATTTCCTGTAATTGTTTATAACTGTCGAAGAGGTATTCCCTATCCCATACAGGAATATTCTCAAAAAGTTTTTGAGTGCCCCATGTCTTAATGTCCTGAGTGGCATCCAGCTTAATGGTCATATCAACAGTTTTAATGTTCTTCAAATCGTAAGCATCCAGCGTCGCATCAATATTGTGCTGCATAAACGACTTTGTTGTTTTGACCGGATTCGGGTTGACTATAAATTTTTGGATTAAGTTGGGGATAAATTGAACCTTCGGCAAGCCAACGACACAGAGGAAGATGGCCAGCGATATTAAAAAGGGCGCTTTTACCCGGTGTTTTTCCGAAAAAATAAACAGGCCTGCCGTTATCGCCGTCGCCAGGAAGGCAATAATTCCCAGCCAGATCAGCGGCAATTGATAGCGTATTTCTACAAAGCCGGGGCCATAAAAAACCGGTTCGTGGGTATCGGTATAAAGCAGCGTAAAGCGATCCAGCATAAAGCCCCAGACCACAAACGCAACGACGAAGCCGATCAGCACAGTTAGGTGAATCTTGGCGCCCAACGGGAATTCGGAGTTTTCATCAGGTATAAAAACATGTTCCAGCCAATATAAAATGCCGACCATGCAGAAAATTAGCGAGGCGGTTGTCAGCATTTCCTGCTGGATCAGCATGTAAGTTGGGTAGGACAGCATATAAAAGCTGACGTCGTTGCCGTAAACCGTTTCGGTTACGCCCGAGTCGCTGCCGAAAAAGTATAGCAGTGTCGTTTCCCACTGAGTATAAAAAGGGATGGCGATAAATATGGCCAGAATCAGCGATATCGGCGTGTATATCTTTACCGAGCCACTCATAAAAGTGTCGGCAAAGCGCTGGAAGCGTCGGCGTTTATCCAGGTTGGTTAGAAGCTCATCAGCCGGGTTGATGCCCAGGTAGCGCGAGGCAATCCAGAAATGAAAAAAGAAAATGGCAAAGAACGCCAAGGTTACTCCGCCGGAAATAAAGAATTTGTAGAGCAGTCTTAGCCAGAAGTAAGTTTCAAGTTTTAATGATTGATACCACCATAAGTCGACAAACAGATCAAGAAAGATGAAATAGAAGGCGACATATAAAATGATGGCGATGACCAGTGTCGCTCCAATCAGCGCGGGTAAAAACTTCAGGTTCCGCATAGTGTTCTCTTAATAGCAAATGTTTCTGGCGATGCCCGTTTTGTGCATCTTTAACCGTATTCTAGCATCCAATAATTAGGTTCGTATGATTTAGGCATCAAGGTTGATGCTCTTACTGGAGTGAGTCTATTGGGCGGGAAATAAGCCTGAAGTTTCGCTGAGCATCAAAACAAGAGACTACTCTAATAATTCTGCTCAGAACCATTGGACTAGCCTCCTGCCTTGTGTGTTTTGCTTTGCGGCTGTATTTGCTTTTATCGCAAAATGTTAGCGCTTTGTTAAACAGGTGCGCGTACTTAGCGACCGGGTTTTGGTTAGGAACAGCGTAGGGGGGTGCTGTTTCTTGCGGATTTTTACGTTTTTTCATCATTTACCTCTTATAATAAGTCAAGTTTGTGTGCCTTCACACAATGATAATATACCATTTTTTAAGAGGACATAGCGCTAGTGAAATTTAGAAAAGACTTTGATGTCATTGTGGTCGGTGGCGGTCATGCGGGTACGGAAGCCGCGTTAGCATCGGCCCGGTGCGGTGCGAATACCTTGTTGCTGACGCAAAACATCGATACCCTGGGGCAAATGAGCTGCAATCCTGCTATCGGCGGGATAGGCAAGGGGCATCTGGTTAAGGAGATCGATGCGTTGGGCGGGGTGATGGCGCAGGCTATCGATCTTGGCGGCATTCAGTTTCGCACCTTGAATGCCAGCAAAGGTCCGGCAGTCAGGGCGACTCGCGCTCAGGCGGATCGTCAGCTTTATAAGCAGGCGATAAGAACGGTGCTGGAAAACCAGCCTAATCTGGCGTTGTTTCAGCAGACCGTATCCGATTTGATCGTCGAGGGCGGCAGGGTTGCCGGGGTTAAAACCCAAATGGGTTTGGACTTTACCGCAAGAGCCGTGGTCCTGACTACCGGCACTTTTTTAGCCGGTAAAATACATATCGGCCTGGAAAATTATAGCGGCGGCCGTGCGGGCGATCCGGCTTCTATTGCACTGGCCGAACGGTTAAGGGAATTGCCGTTCAGGATAGACCGCTTAAAAACCGGCACACCGCCGCGTATCGACGGCAGAACCATCGATTTTAGCAAGTTGGAAGAGCAGCACGGCGACGACCCGGTGCCGGTGTTTTCGTTTATCGGCAAGCGTGAGCAGCATCCTCGGCAAATTCCGTGTCATATTACCCGCACCAATACTAAAACCCATGACATTATCCGTGCCGGCCTGGATAGGTCGCCGCTGTATACGGGGGTTATCGAGGGCGTAGGCCCCCGTTATTGTCCGTCGATTGAAGACAAGGTGGTGCGCTTTGCCGACCGGGATTCGCACCAGATTTTTGTCGAACCGGAAGGTTTGAATACCCATGAGATTTATCCCAACGGCATATCGACTAGCCTGCCTTTTGATGTGCAGTATGAGTTCGTGCGCTCGATGCTGGGTTTTGAAAATGCCGAAATCATCCGTCCCGGTTATGCAATCGAATATGATTTTTTCGATCCTCGAGATTTAAAGTCATCGCTGGAAACCAAGCATATGGATGCGCTGTTTTTTGCCGGGCAACTCAACGGCACGACCGGTTATGAAGAAGCGGCAGCGCAAGGCTTAATCGCCGGGCTTAATGCGGCGCGCTTGGTGCAAGGCTTGGAAAGCTGGTGTCCGGGGCGTGATCAGGCTTATATCGGCGTGATGATCGACGACCTGATTACGCGCGGCACCCAAGAGCCGTACCGGATGTTTACCAGCCGTGCGGAATACCGATTGCTGCTGCGGGAAGACAATGCCGATTTGCGTTTGACCGAAAAAGGCCGGGAATTGGGTCTGGTTGATGACCAGCGCTGGCAGGCCTTTGAGATTAAACGGGCGGCTATCTCCGAATTGCAGGCAGGCCTGAAAAAACAATGGGTCAGGCCGGAAACGGCAGAGGCAAACCAAGTCGAGCACTATTGGGGCAAGCCGTTGTTGCGGGAAGCCAATTTGATGGATTTGCTGCGCCGCCCGGAAGTGGATGTTCAGCATCTGTTGTCGTTTATGGACGGCGCTGAGGGGTTAGACCCGAAAGTCGCCGAACAAGTTGAAATTCAGGCCAAATATGCCGGTTATATAGACCGCCAGCAAACCGAAATTGACAAGGCTTTGCGTTACGATCATTTACGTTTGCCCGAGGTCATCGATTACAACGGCGTCCCCGGTCTTTCCAATGAAGTGAGCGAAAAACTCAAAAAACAACGGCCGGAAACGCTAGGGCAGGCATCGCGAATCTCCGGCATTACACCGGCGGCCATTTCCCTGTTGCTGGTTTATTTAAAGAAGAAAAGCGCCTGATGGAAGCCTGTCGAAAAATTTTAATCTCCGGCATAGCGTCGTTAAACTTAACCGTAAACGACAATCAAGTTGAACAGTTGCTGGATTTTATAAAGCTGATTGAAAAATGGAATAAAGCCTATAATCTGACCGCGATACGGGATAGGGAAGAGATGGCACGGCTGCATATATTGGATAGTCTGGCGATTCTTGCCCATATTGAAGGCCAGCGGGTCATCGATATAGGCACTGGAGCGGGTTTGCCGGGTATTCCGTTGGCGATTTTCCTGCCTGAAACCCGCTTTACCCTGCTTGATAGCAACGCCAAGAAAACCCGGTTTGTACAGCAGGTCGTGTTGGAATTGAAGCTTAAAAACGTGGAAGTTGTGCATAGCCGTGTGGAAGATTTTCATCCCGAACAGGCTTATGATGCGGTTCTTACCAGGGCGTTTGCCAGCTTGCCCGAGATAGTCAAGCTGACCGCGCATTTGCAGGCCAAAAATGGCGTGTTGCTGGCCATGAAAGGGCAGAACCTGGATGAGGAGCTGGCACAGATAGCCGTAGAAAAATCCGTTATATCGGTTAGTGTCCCAGGGTCTGGCGTTGAAAGATGCCTGGTGCGAATACAATTGCCTGAACAGGCCGAGGTAAGGTAGTGGGAAAAGTCATTGCGATAACCAATCAAAAAGGCGGGGTGGGCAAGACCACCACCAGCGTGAACTTGGCCGCCTCGTTGGCTGCGGCCAACCGGCGTGTGTTGCTGGTGGATCTCGACCCGCAAGGCAATGCGGCGATGGGCTGCGGCATCGATAAGCAGGATGTCAAATATTCCAGTTACGACTTGTTGATGGAAGAGGTGCCGGCGTCGGAAACGGTCATCAAGATCCCTGAGATCGGCTTTTCGGTGATCCCCGGCAATTCCGACTTGACGGCGGCGGAAGTGCAGTTGATGCAGGCCAACCACAAGGAGCGGCGGCTGGCCGATGCGTTGATCCCGATAAAGGCGGAGTACGACTTTATCCTGATTGATTGTCCGCCTTCCTTGAACATGCTGACCTTGAACGCGATGGTCGCCGCCAACAGTCTGTTGATACCGATGCAATGCGAATATTATGCGCTGGAAGGCTTGTCCGCGTTGATGAGCACCTTGAAAAACATCCAGGATTCGGTCAACCCGGAGCTGCATCTGGAAGGCATTTTGCGAACCATGTATGACGACCGGAACCGCCTGACCAAGGATGTGTCCGAACAGTTGCTCCGGTATTTCGGCGACAAGGTGTTCAGGACGTGCATCCCAAGGAATGTCCGGTTGGCCGAAGCGCCGAGCCATGGTTTGCCAGTGCTGAGCTACGATAAATCATCGCGGGGAGCCGTGGCCTATATCGCCTTGGCGGGTGAAATGATCAGAAAAGAACAGCACCACAGCACATGACTTTTAAAAAACGTGGTTTAGGTCGGGGGCTTGACGCCTTGTTAGCGGATGATTCGGCTAAAGAGCAGCCATATCAGTCGCAATCTGTGCCGTCGGCTAAAGAGCTGGGGCGAGATGAAATGCAGTCTACGCCTGCGGTTGCCGGGGAGGTAGGCGTGGTGATTGGCTTATTTAAAAATATTCAAAGAGAGCGTCGTACCCTGCTGGAAGAAGCGGAGGTTTTGAAGGGATTGATTGAAGAGTTTGAATCGGTAATCCGCGCTGAACAGTCATAAATCAGCGTAAGGGTACTGGCGAGTGAAATGAACAAAAAAGAGGAAAGTTGAACGGTATGGCTGTAAAAAAACGCGGATTAAATCGAGGTCTGGATGCTTTATTAGGCAATATTTCAGCTAAAGACGATCAGGAGGAAACCGGGGAAGGCCATCAGCTTCATACCCTGCCGATCGAGTATATGCAGCGCGGCAAGTTTCAGCCCAGGCAAGATATGAACCCGGAAAAGCTCCAGGAGTTGGCGGATTCTATCAAGGCGCAAGGGATCATCCAGCCGGTGGTGGTGCGCAAAATCGCCCCGGATAAATACGAGATCATTGCCGGTGAACGGCGCTGGAGAGCCGCGCAATTGGCCGGGTTGCAGCAGGTGCCGGTGGTCATTAAGGATATAGACGACCGCACCGCAATGGCGATAGCGCTGATCGAAAACATTCAACGGGAAGACCTGAACCCTCTGGAAGAGGCGGAAGCGTTAAAAAGATTGTTGGACGAGTTCGAAATGACCCATCAGCAAGTTGCGGATGCGGTGGGCAAGTCGCGCACCACAGTGACCAATTTATTACGATTGATCGATTTGCACCCGGAGGTGAAAAAGTTATTGATCAGCAGGCAGCTGGAAATGGGCCATGCCAGGGCGCTGCTGTCTCTGGACGGAGCCAAGCAAGTGTTGTTAGCCAACAAGATCGTCAAAGAAGGCTTAACGGTAAGGGCGGCAGAGCGCTTGGTTAAAGATAGCCAAGCGGAGCCTAAAACACCCCTCAAAGCCCGAGAAATGGACAAGGACACCTTGCGTTTGCAGGAGGAGTTGACCGCAAAACTGGGCGCGAAAGTATCGATAGAGCATAAGGAAAATGGTACTGGAAAGTTGGTTATCGCTTATTCCAGTTTGGAAGAGCTGGATGGAATACTTGGGCAGATTAAATAGTTCGCAGGGGCGGTTCGCAACAGTAAATCGCCAAGCCACACAACGCCAATGATAATCAATGCTAGAATTACAATTTTTCACACACTGATGCTCATGCCTATTTTCCGACTGGCTACTTTATTGTGCCTGACTCTCTGTTCATCACTTTTATTGGCGGAACCTGCACAGACTGCCGAAAAGGTTTCTTTGCAACTCAAGTGGTTACATTCTTTCCAGTTTGCCGGCTACTACGCGGCAAAGGAAAAAGGCTTTTACGCTGAGGAACAGCTGGATGTCACTTTCCGTGAGCGTATTCCCGGCATCAGTAACATCGAGCAAGTTCTAAAAGATCAGTCCCAATACGGCGTGGCCGACACCAGTCTGCTGGAACAGCGACTTGGCGGTAAGCCGTTGGTGGTTTTGGCCTCCATCTTCCAGCATAGCCCGTTGGTGTACCTGACCTTAAAGAATTCCGGCATAACCAGTCCTTACGAACTTAAGGGCAAGCGGGTCATGCACGACAATTATGACAATGCGCCGCTGTTGGCAATGCTGTATGAAGCCGGTATTTCTACTGATGAATTTACCCATTTGGAGAATTCTTTCAATCCCAACGACCTGATTAACGGCAAAACCGACGTCATGGTCGGCTATCTCACCGACCAGATCGATTACTTCAAAAACAAAGGCATCGAAATCAACATCATCGATCCTCGCAACTACGGCGTAGATTTTTTGGGTGATAACTTGTTCACCACCGAACAGGAAATAAACCGGCATCCGGACAGAGTCCAACGCTTCCTGCGTGCCTCGCTCAAAGGCTGGGATTATGCGCTCAAACATCCGGACGAATTGATCCAGATCATTCTCGACAAATACAACGCTGGTAGCCGTCTTACCGCCGATCATTTGCGCTTTGAGGCGCAGCAAACGATGAGGATGATCCTGCCGGATACCGTGCCTATCGGCCACACCGACACCAGGCGTTTCCAGCGTATCGCCGAGACTTATCGGCAACTGGGCCTAGTCAGCTCAATAGACCCTTTGGATGGCTTTATTTATAGGCAAAAAAGCTCAAATAACCTTATTTTAACTTCAGCAGAAAAGTCCTGGTTGCAAGCGCATCCGGTTGTCCGCGTGGGCGTAAGCCAGGATTTTGCACCGTACGAATGGATAGACGCCAACGGCAACTATGTCGGCCTGAGGGCGGACTATATGGCCTTGATCGAACAGCGACTGGGAGTGAAGTTTGACATTATAAAAGATAAACCCTGGGCTGAAATTTTAGAAATGGCGCAACGCGGTGAGCTGGATATGCTTTCCAACGCCAATAAAACCCCCGAACGCGAGCGCTATTTGATATTTACCGAAGCCTATCTAAGCACCCCGATCATCATTATCAATGATGGCAGCGGCTTTATCGGTACGCTGGATCAGCTTGCCGGTAAGCAGGTGACGTTGGAAAAAGGCTATTTCATGCAGGAATTGTTGATGCATGATCATCCTGAAATACGCTTAGTTCCCGCCCAAAATGCGCATGACGCGTTGGGCATGGTCAGCAGCGGTAAGGCGGATGCCTATATCGGCGATGCCGCTGCGGTAAACTACGCGGTTAAAAAAGCAGGCTTGCTTAACCTTAGGTTCTCAGGGGATACCGGTTACAAGAGCGACCACCGTATGGCCGCCACCCAAGCTAATCCTGAACTGGTAAGCCTGCTTGCTAAAGCGCTGGCCGACATTCCCCAGTCTGAAAAGGAAACCATCCAGAACCGTTGGATGAGTTTGAAATATGAACCCGGTGTCAATACTAAAACCGTGTTGCTCTATGCTTTGGCGGCACTGTTGTTGCTTACTTTTGTTGTCGGCTGGAATCTGCGCTTACGGCGTGAAATCGTCAAACGGAAACAGGTTGAAGAAGGGCAGCGTATGGCCGCCAGCGTTTTTGCAAATGTCCAGGAAAGCATCTTGATTGCCGATGCGCAACACCACATTATCGATGTCAACCCGGCATTCACCACCCTAACCGGATATTCGCGGGATGAGGTGCTGGGGCAGACACCCCGCTTGCTCAACTCGGGGCTTCAGGATGCCGGCTTCTATCAACTTATGTGGCAAACCATCAACAGTCAAGGCTACTGGCGTGGCGAAATTTGGAACCGCAAAAAAGACGGGGGAATTGTTGCCGAATGGCTGACCATTTCTGCGGTTACCGACCCGCAGGGTAAAATAACTCATTACATCGGCACGTCTTTGGATATTACCCCGCTTAAAGAACAGGAGCGGAAGCTGGAGTTGATGGCCCACTACGATCCTCTGACCGGCATGCCGAACCGGGTTCTGCTGTCCGACCGTATGCATCTGGCATTTGCTCAAACTAAGCGCGATAACCATTTAATGGTGGTCGGTTATCTTGATCTGGACGGCTTTAAAGCGGTTAACGATAAACTGGGTCATGAAGCAGGCGACCAGCTACTGATCGAAATCGCCCTGCGTATTAAAAACGCCCTGCGCGAAGGCGACACTATCGCCCGTTTGGGCGGCGATGAGTTCGTGTTTTTGTTGTTGGGTCTGGACAAGGTTGAAGATTGCGAAATCACCTTGCATCGCCTGCTGCAAGTCATCAGTGAGCCGGTTATGCTGAGCAATCAGCCTGTCTCCGTTTCCGCCAGTATTGGCATCAGTATTTTTCCTGACGATGACACCGACCCGGACACGCTGTTACGGCATGCCGACCAGGCCATGTATCAGGCCAAACACCAGGGCAAAAATTGTTTTCATATTTATAATCTGGAGTTGGATCGTCAGCTCAATGCACATCGTAAGGCGTTAACCCGCATTGAACGTGCGCTTAAAAACGAGGAATTCGAGCTGTTTTTTCAGCCCAAAGTCGATATGCAGCAAGGCTTGGTGTTTGGTGCAGAAGCGTTGATACGCTGGCGCCATCCTGAACGCGGCTTGGTGATGCCGGGAGATTTTCTTCCAGCGATTGAAAATCACGAGCTGGCAACCAAGCTCGATGCTTGGGTTATCGATAAGGCCTTGCAGCACATGGAGCATTGGCAGGCGCAAGGCTTGCAGCTTCAAATCAGCGTCAATATCACCGCCAGATCGCTGCAAATGAACGATTTTGTACAGCAACTTACTGATGCCTTCGAACGCTATCCGACTGTCAAACCGACTTATTTCGAACTGGAGATACTGGAAACTGAGCGGCTAGCCGATTTAACGCTGACTGAGCAGGTGATAAAAGACTGTCAAGCCTTGGGCGTACAATTTGCCCTGGATGATTTCGGTACCGGTTATTCCTCGCTCAGTTACCTTAGGCATCTATCGGTAGAAACACTAAAAATCGACCAGACTTTCGTGCGCGATATGTTGGAAGACGAAGATGATTTGGCTATCGTGCAAGGTATTATCGGTTTGGCCAAATCGTTTCGGCGACAGGTCCTCGCCGAGGGCGTGGAATCGATAGCACACGGCATCGCCCTTTTGCAAATGGGCTGTAACCATGCACAAGGTTACGGCATTGCCAAACCCATGCCTGCCTCGGAGCTTGCCGCCTGGATTAAAGCATGGGAAGTGCCGGTGGAATGGAAAAAGGCTCTTCCCGACTTCGTGGGGTAGTTCCGTCGGGTTACTAGGCTTTTAATCGCAGCCCTTAAAAGCCGATAGATTGCATTTTGCATGAGGGGTGATAGGATGTCCGGGTTACCAATAATGTATAGAGCAAAATTCCAGCGCTATTAAAGTCAGTCAAAAAAGAGGGATTTGTTATGAAAGAATATGAACAAGTACGCAGCAGTTTAATTGAAATGCTGGAAGATATTGATGATCGACTGGCTAAAATTACCCATGATGTCAAAGAGCCTTTAGATAAAGACTTTGAAGAGCAGGCGACGCAAGCGGAGAATAACGAAGTGTTGGATGGCTTGGGCAATGCGGCCAGAACCGAGCTGGAAATGATCAAGCAGGCTATCGCCAGGATAGATAAAGGCGAGTACGGCGTGTGCCAGGTTTGCGGCCAACCGGTCAATAAGGAGCGATTAAAAGCTGTGCCTTATGCCAGCATGTGTATAAAGTGCGCCAGTCAGGCCGGCTGCTAACACCCCCATCACAGCATGACCGATCAGCTTCCCACTTAAAACGGGGCGCTAAGCGAATTAGTTCCGTAGTTCCGTAGGTCGGGTTAGCGTAGCGTAACCCGACTAGGCTTAACTGGAAAGCCGACCGATCTGAAAAGACCGATATTACGTGAATAGGTACAAATTTTATAGGATGGAAAGCCCGCTAAAATTACCGTGAGTTTTTCTCTTAATCGCGGGACGGGTATTGCCTTTTTAACCCTCATTGCCTTGTTGCGACCTACACAACTAAAACTTATCGGGATGAAAACAGAGGTTTCAGCGCAGTTTTGTTGAAATATTTTGTTTAATAAGCTAAGCCCCCTTATAATTTCAAAAAACTACCCAGTTTTTTCATGCCCTAAATATTCCACTACAACCCGAGACCTGTTTAACAATGAAAATGAAAATCGCCCTATTTTTAGGACTGTTGCTGATTACCAATGTGAGTTTTGCTGATTTAAAGATTGGCTTTGTCAATATACCGGCTGTGCTTGAAAAAGCCCCCCAAGCCGAAAAAGCCAAAAAACGTCTGGAACAAGAATTTTCACCGCGCGATAAGCAATTAGTCGCTCAACAAAAAGAAATCCAAGGGATGGATGACAAAATGGCCAAAGATGCGGCCGTGATGGGTGAGTCGGCTCGATCTACTATGGAAAAAGACATTCTAAACAAGAAACGGGATGCAAAAAGGGCGCAACAGGAATTCAGCGAAGATTTTAATGTTCGTCGTAATGAAGAGTTGGGTAAATTGCAAGGCCGTATCGTTGAAGTTATTCGCGGTATAGCCAAAGACCAAAGTTTTGACTTATTGCTTACCGATGGCGTTATTTATGCCAGCGAACAGATTGATGTCACTGCTCAAGTACAACAAAAATTATCAGCGCTGCCGAATTAGGTAACTCGCAAGAAATAACCTATGCACGAGACCTTCCAGGTTTTAAAAACCTGGAAGGTCTAACTCGCTAACCCGATCTACTAGCCTTTAGGTAACTCGCAATAAATAACCTACAGTCACGGCATAGGATGTGCCGACGATAGGAGGCGCATCATTCGCGATACTCGAATGATGCGCTTCGTGCCTCAGCACATCCTATACAGGTAGTTTATTTATTGCGAGTTACCTTAAATCACTCCCAATCATTTTTTCCTAGCCGTTTTTGCCGGTTTAGTAGCTTAGAACGCAACCGTTGCCATAGCGTTGCACAGCCTTTGATAACCTGCGGTGCATAGTATTTTGCCCTTTGCAACAGCAACCCGACCAGCCTAACAAGCAGTAAACCCACACGGCAGGCCTTGTCTAGCAACCGGTAAGCCAGCGGTCGCAGCGCCGTAAAATCCACTTCCCGATCCTTGATCTTGCCGTGCCGATGCAGCCAGTGCAATAGGCCGCTGACATAAAGGACGAACAGTCCGATACCGGACAGGAACCAGAGCAATCGGCCCGTAGCGCCGAAAGCTTCGCCGGTGTGCATCGGCCAGATCCAGGTCGTAAAGGTTTCGCCCGGCGTAAATCCTAGCGGGTCGCGTACTTCCTTGACTTGGCCGCTCCAGCGATCCACCCAGACTGTGGTGTAGGGATGGCGCTGGTTGACTTCACCGCCTTGGCGTAAATTGATGCGGTAAATACCGCTGTCACCGGCGGGCGTGGTGACTCGTCTGAGTTCGGCGCGGGGGAACGGAGCGCGTGCGATAAATTCTGCCGACTCCAGGCCGACCGGGTGATTGTTGGGGATCGCCGTGCTGATGATGTTGCGCCCGGTTTCGCCGTGCTCCATGCCGGATGAGCCGGTCAGCGTTTCCAGCAGCGAAGGGTAGCTCAAGTGAAAGCCGGTGAATGCCAGCAACAATAAGACCGATGCGCTCAGCAGACCGATCATGCGGTGCAGGTCGAAGGCCAGCCGCATCATGCCGGCATTGTGACGGATCGATAGCGCTGCCCCGATGCCTGCAATACCCGGCCACCACAAATAAACACCGGTACCGATGGAAATCATCAGCAATAAGCCCAACATGCCCACGACATTCCAGCCGAAGCGGTCAAGGTTAAGCTGGGTGTGCAGGTCGAGCAGCCAGGTGGTCGCCGTCTGCCCCCAGAACCGGCTGGCAACGACCTCGGCCGTGTACGGATTTACCGACACCATCAGCGGCGCGTACAGTTCGAAGAAGGTTTCTCTGGGTTTATCGTACCAGGCGGTCATCATGCCATGAGGGGAGCGGGGCAGTTCCAAAGTCCAGGAACCGTAGCGGATAGGATGTGCCGTCTGTACCGCCATCATAATTTTATCCAGAGACTGACGCTTGCCCGAGGGCTGCTCGATAACCAACTGCGGATTTAACAGCTCGTCCAGCTCTTCGCGGTAAACGCTGATACTGCCAGTCAGCCCCATCAGCGCAAAAAAGAACCCGGCGATTAATGCCAGATAAAGATGAACCTTAATCCAGGTTGCCCGGTTGAGCAGGCGTTGAATGGGGAGTTGCATGGCGTTGTAACGAGATTAAAAAATAGGCATTATCACATAGAGGATGTTGCCGTGTTTGTTTTGTCTAATCCGCCGGACACTCGCTTAGGAAAGGTGTGGCTCTTACGGCGCTGTCGTAAAATCCGTCAAATTAGGTGATAATTAAGCAATTTCCAGAAGCCGCTCACCATCATATTTTATGATTAACCGACATGACCTATAGCGAAGACTTTTTTATTCTGGCCCAGCAGCTGATCGATGCCGGTCGCTTTATCGACAGCAAAGGCTGGGTGCCTGCAACCAGCGGCAATTTTTCCGCACGGCTGCCTGACGGTACCATCGCGATTACCGTTTCCGGCAAGCACAAAGGCCGCTTGCAACTCGACGATATTATGCTGATCGATAGCGACGCTAACCCGTTGGACGGCAAAAAACCGTCGGCGGAAACAGTCCTGCATACTTCGCTGTATAAACGGTTTCTGGACGTTCAGTCGGTACTGCATCCGCATTCGCTCAACGCCACGTTGATCTCGCGGTTATTCTGCTCCGAAATCGTGTTGGCAGATTATGAGTTGTTAAAAGCCTTCTCTGGAATTGATACCCATGAAAGTCGGGTGGTGATCCCGATTTTTGCCAACGACCAGGATATTTCCCGCCTAGCCGAGCAAGTAGAGCAATACCTAGACGAACACGGCGCAATAGTCGCCTACATCATTGCCGGACACGGGCTTTATACCTGGGGCGGTTCGGTGCAAGAAACGCTGCGCCATCTTGAGGCACTGGATTTTTTATTTGATTGTGAATTACGACTGCACGGAGTCAAAAAATTATGACCGCATTAACCGTTTACCCCGATAACCAAGCAAAATTAGGCGAAACAACCACTGACTTTGCCGCCATCAAAACCCGGTTGAACGCGATCGGCGTACAGTTCGAGCGCTGGACAGCCAACTGCGAATTCGCTGCCGATGCCGATCAGGATGCCGTACTTGCCGCCTACAGCGAGTCAGTAGATCGCCTGAAACAGCAATACAACTTCCAGTCTGTCGATGTGGCCAGCTTAAATCCCGACCACCCCGAAAAAGCCGAGTTCCGGCAGAAGTTCCTTGCCGAACACATCCATGCCGATTTTGAAGTGCGCTTTTTTGTCGAAGGTCGCGGCCTGTTTTCCCTGCACGTTGGCGATAAAATCTATGCCGTACTGTGCGAACAAGGCGATTTAATCAGCGTACCGGCCAACACCCCGCACTGGTTCGATATGGGCGCTTATCCCAGTTTCAAATGTATACGTTTATTCACCACGGTGGATGGCTGGGTCGCCGATTTTACCGGTAGCGACATTGCCAAATCTTTTCCTACCCTTGATCAATACGTTGCCGCGTTGTGATGATTAAAGCCATCGTCACTGATATTGAAGGCACCACCTCGTCGATTCTATTCGTTAAGGAGGTGCTGTTTCCTTATGCGCGGGCAAATCTGGCCGACTATGTGCGCCGCCACGCAAACGACCCGAAAGTTAAACCGCTGCTGGAAGATGTCTGCAAAGAAGTCGACGCAAGGTTATCTACCGAACAAATTATCGGTCAATTAATCGAGTGGATAGACCAAGATAAAAAAGCCACACCGTTAAAGGCCCTGCAAGGTTTGATCTGGGAGGCGGGTTATCGGCAAGGCGACTTTAAAGGCCATGTTTATCCCGATGCCGTAGCAAGGCTCAAAGCATGGAAAAGCCTGGGGCTGGATTTATACATCTATTCTTCCGGTTCCGTCTACGCGCAAAAACTGTTGTTCGCGCATACCGAATACGGCGATTTAACGCCGCTGTTTTCCGGCTATTTCGATACCCATATCGGCGGCAAAAAAGACCGCTCGTCGTATGACAACATAGCCGAGCGACTGGCACTACCAGCAAACCAGCTAGTGTTTTTATCAGACATTAAAGAAGAGCTGGATGCTGCCAAAGCCGCAGGGTTTGAAACTATCTGGCTGATCCGAGACAGCGCACCCGACGTGCAAGCCGAGCATCGGCAGGTGCATAGTTTTGATCAAATTAACGTAGTCCTGTAGGTTGGGTTAGCGGCAGCGTAACCCGACACATCGAAGCAGTCCTGTCGGGTCGCCTAAAAGCGCCTACTGTTGGTGCGTTATCTCGCTACGCTCAATAAGCTAACCCGACCTACAGGACTTACGCTACACACCTTCCTCCTTATCATCCTCGTCCCCAGCCATATCCGAAATCTCCTTCAGCCGGAAAATGGCTTTAAAGTTAATGCTGTCTTCCGGGTACAAGCCGTCGCTATCTATCACGCCAGCTACTTGCCCGGTCAGTAATTCCAAAGTTTCATCGACGCAGGACACCGCATAAACCGCAAACAGTCCTTTGGCTACCGCATCAATCACTTCCTGTTTCAGCATCAGGTTGCGCTTGTTGGCGGCAGGGATAATAGCGGCGTGTTGCCCGTTAAGGCCGCGCGCTTGGCATAGCCTGAAGAAGCCCTCTATTTTTTCGTTAACGCCACCGACCGCCTGCACTTCGCCGTACTGATTGATCGAACCGGTCACTGCGAAAGTCTGTTTAATCGGCGTCCGGGTCAGTGCGGAAATAAGGCAGCAAAGTTCGGCCAGCGAAGCACTGTCGCCGTCGATATAACCATAGGATTGTTCAATGGCGATGCTGGCCGAGATGGCTAGCGGAAATTGCTGGGCATAGGTGTGTCCCAGATAGCCGGTCAGGATCATCACGCCTTTGGAATGAATGGCCTGTCCCAGTTCCACCTCGCGCTCGACATCGACGATGCCTCGGGAGCCGGGGTAAACGCTGGCGGTAATCCGCACTGGCGCACCAAAGCTGCTGCCGCCGACTTCCAGTACGGTCAAGCCGTTGACTTTGCCGATTGCCTCGCCTTCGGTATCGATCAGGATGGTGCCGACCAGCATTTCTTCGAGTATGTTCTCGGGCATCCGGCCGTTGCGATGCTCTCTTGCGGCCAGAGCTTGTTCTATATGCGACCGGTCGCAAACCTGCTGCTTGTCCCGCTTACAAAACAGGTTGGCCTCGGCGATAATTTCCAGCGAATCTTTGATGCGGGCGGAAAAATGATGCTGGTTTTCGGACAGCCGACAGCTGTGCTCAAGCAGGCCTTCAATGGCTGCCCGCGTCAACGGCTGTCCGCCGGAATCTGCGGCCTGTTTAATCATCAGCAGTATAAAACGCTGGGTGGTCTCATCGGTACGCGGGATGTAATTGTCAAAGTCGGCAAGGATTTTGAACATCTCGTTAAATTCATCATCCAATTCTTCTAGCAGATAGTACATATCCCGGGAGCCGACCAGGATGACTTTAACGTTCAGCGGGATGACTTCCGGCTTGAGGGTAATGGTGTTAATGCCCAAATCCGAATACGGCGATTCGATTTCGATGCGTCCAGATTGCAACGCGCGTTTAAGGCCGTCCCAGACGAACGGATAAGTCAGCAGTTTTTCGGCGTCGAGTATCAGATAACCGCCATTGGCCTTATGCAAGGAACCTGCGCAAATCCGCCGATAATTGGTGACCAACGTGCCCTGGTCACTGACGTATTCAATGCGGCCGAACAGGTTTTGATAAACGGGATGTGGTTCGTAAATGACCGGCGCGCCGCTTTCCTGCAGGTTGTCGACCAGAATATTGGGCGTGTACAGCTCGGTCAGCAACAGCCGTTTGCCGGTGCTGTCTTGCGGCTCCGGCATTCGGCTAGGCATCAGATAATCGGCAATGGTGTTGCTGAGGTTTTTTTTGATTTCCGCTAAAAAGGTCACAACATCATCGATATTTTGATAGCTGTCATTCAACTCGGCGAACAACGGCTCTATCGCCAAGCTGATAGTGTCATTATCCAGTTGCTTGATTTTTTCAACCATGGCTCTGCGCCACTGGGGCAATTCCAGCAACACATCGCCCAGATAGACTTCCAGTTCCTCAACATGCTTTTGAAAAGTGTCGCGTTCCGATTGCGGCAACAGGGTGAATTGATCGTCATTCAGCGCCTTATTGTCTCTGACCGGCGCAAAAGTAATCGATTCGCTTTCTCTGAACAAGGCAATGTCTAAGGATTGGGCTTTTTTATCGACCAGATCGATGGCGTTGTTATAGTGCTGGTTAAAATAGCGTTCGATAGCGCCCTTTTTTTGCTGGTAAGTAGGGCTTTCGAAGGCGGCGGGAAAAGTCGCCAACAGGTTATCGATCAGTTTTTCGATGTCCTTGCTAAGCGTTGCCCCATGCTCGGCTGGCAGCTCAACGGCCACCGGCTCTCTAGGGTTGCCAAAATTATCGACATACGCATAGGAGGGCGGCGCGGGCAGCGTTCTAGCCTGAGTGTGCAGATGATGGGTAATCATCGACAACCGACCCAATCCCGGCTCCCCCATCACAAAAATATTGTAGCCGGGGTTGCACATGGCAACGCCAAACTCCAGCGCCGACTGGGCTCTGGGCTGCCCTAAAATAGTGCCCGGCAAAGCGGGCACTTGCGGGAATTCAAAGCCGGTCAAATCGACATTCAGTTTCAGTGACTCAAGGGGAAGCTTTAATGTATTAAACATGGATAAGGGAAGTTCTCGGCTTGTACAAAAACGGCAATTCTAGCATTTTTAACAGTGTTGCCGGTAATTGCGCCAAAATGACGTGAATCTTAATGTCATCGTATTGACTTGTAACTGTCACATAACTTTAATGATGTTGATTGCATAATCAGCAGCAATTTAACAAAATCAACAGGGTGCCCTGATGATGATCAATTGGGCTGTAGCAAAAGTGCAGCAGTTTTTACCGATAGTTGATGCCGGACTCGACGAGCTTAGCGTTAGCTTTGACTTTGCGTTGAGCGCCGAAGTTATGGATTTGTTGTATGCGAAAAATGACGGCTGCATGGCCGCGACTGTTCCCGATAGTCTTGCGGCATGTCCTCCGTCCATGGAGGTCAGATCAGAAGATACGGACCCCATGGATGGTGGAGGAGGTAGAGCAAAGCAGGGAGCGGTTGCCGAGGCCGCTAACACGATCAGTAGAATGCAAGGTGCATTAGATGAACATGAACGGGCATTAGCCTGATGTAAATTTGTAGCTTGAATACGACTGATGGACAGATATGCGCCCACGCACTATCTGTCTAAGCAGTCGTGCTTACTTTACAATTAAGCTGTTATTAACCGATTTGACACCTTTAACTGTTCTGGCCAATTCCACCGCTCTGGTGGCGGCACTGGCGGAATCCACAAACCCGCTTAGTTGCACGACACCCTTGAAAGATTCCACATTGATTTGCAGCAGTTTGAGCCGGGAATCACCTAATATTGAAGTCTTAACCTTGGTGGTCAGCATATAATTATCTAAATATTCCCCCGTGCTTTCAGATGTGGTTCCGCCAGCACATCCGGCGATCAGCATGGTCAATAAAAAAACGACTAGCATGTTGAATTTATTCATAATGTTTAACCCTTGTGATTTAATTAAGACGTAAGTTTTAAAAAAACGGCTATTCCCGACCTCGATCAACTGCAACACTTCTTTCGTAGCAGACACCGGAATAATGCCACGCTATAAATAATACAATAATATAGGCTAGATGTATTCCTCAATGCTGATGGTTGTGATGTTTTGCCGGAGCGAAGAGCAATTTAAAGGTAGCTCGGTTTTGTTCCTGTTTAAAATCATCAAATCGTGATGCAAAGTCTTTGCGGGCACGGCATCTATGGGCATCAAGATCCTGAATTAATACGCCCATGGCTAAAAAAGCATTGGCGGGGGTGTTAATCGCGATCATTTCTTCGCTGAACAGTTTTAGACACTGCCCTTGAATCGCGTAATCCTGGAAATCGCCCAAAACGTCTTGAAGTTCTTTCAGGTTTTTAATCAACTGTTTTATTTGATGTTCGGGATAAAGGCTTTGGAAAAATTCCAGCAAATAGCGCAATTTCTTACCCGATTTTCTTAAATCATGTAAGACTTCATCCGGTGATGAATCGGTAATCGCTTCGCCTTCCTGTAGCACGCGGGTAAAAGTTTTCCATATTCTCCGATCTGCCAGTCCCTTAATGGTCAGCTTGGCATTTTGCTCCAGTGGTTTTTTGTATGAGGGCTCTTTAAGATACTGCCCCCATTCAGACAAGGTGGACAGATACTTGGCGGATTGCAGTTTTTTTGCCAGTTCCTTGTGGGCTTGTTGCTGTTTGGCCAGCAAAAAATCATACAAAGGATTGATGTCTTCCCGGATTGAAACCGGTAGGCTGTTTTTATAGCGCTCAAAACTGAGCAGATAAACATCCAAATCCCGCGTCGGACTGGTGATCTGCCCCAGCCAGGAGAAAAAATCGGCGTAGTAAGCGTTGATGTTAGCGGGCAGTATGTGTTTGATCTGGCTGAGTCCTGCGCGGGTTCTTCTAACAGCGACTCTAAAATCGTGTAAAAATTCGCTGTCGATATCGGCAATCGTGCCCGGCTCGTTGGCTTTGATGGCTTTTAGCAAGTGGCTGTAGATGTATTTGCCGGCAATATCGGCGCGCATCTCGGGATCTAGGTTGATGTTGAGTTTCGATGAATAATCTTTAGGCTTGCGGCCTTGATTTTGCAGGGCTGTCAGCAGGACGGGCTCCTCGATGACCGTTAAGCCCAGTGTTGCAGTTAATAATTCAGCCAATTGCTCGACTGCTTTGTCGTAGCCTTTGACGGGTTGCAGCAAAACGCGGTTATTGAACTGGTTGTACTCTTCGACCAGAAGCCGGAGGATGGTTTTTTGATCTTTATTGATGATGTTGAGCTGATAGGTTTCATAATTCAGCGTACAAACCGGCATTAAAGCGCGCATTTCCAGTAAGGGTGATAGGGTGTCGTGTATTATTCCCGGTTCGAATTTTTTGCTGAATAAAGGCACTTTCTTAAGCTCTGCACTGGCGATAACCCGAGCATTTTTAATCGATCTTAATGTTAAGGATGAAATGGATTTTGCCTGGTTATGTTCACAAGTGATGCCGTTTGAGTACAAGCGCCAGTCAAAGCTGTCGTAGTAGGTAAGGCAGGAAGGCTGCCTTGAGGTGAGTTGCGTGTCTGCCTCATGGCTTAGTTTGGCGATAAACTCTTCAGCCGTTAAATTTACTGGAAATTCAAATTGCAAGGACATATTTATCAAGGCTAGTGGCTGTATGGCAGATGATTTTTTGTAACTATTCAGCGTTAATTTAGATAGGGCAGTCGGTGTGTTGTTGGAGCGGCTAAAGCCGCTCCAACACCCATCACAGCATGACCGATCTGAAAAAGCCAATATCACGCTGAATAGTTACATTTTTTTAAGCATAACAGCTTGGTGTTAATTTTTTATGACAATCTGAAGATGGGGTATCATGAACTGCTATTTTGATAAATCCCAATAAACGAAGATCGAGCTAGGTAAAAAAAACCGTATTGTAATATTCTTGTCATACTCTATTTAGATAATAGAGCCACTTTAAATCATTTTGAGAGTTGATCATGAAACTATCTTTTAAAACCAAATCGTTAGTTGCTGCGATGGGTTTTGGTGCCGCTGCATTAGTCAGTGGTGCCGCAGCAGGTGCCGTACAAACTGTTGATGCCGGTGTTCCCGAGTATCAAAAAGCCAGTGGCATTTCCGGAAACTTATCCAGCGTCGGTTCCGATACGCTGGCCAATCTGATGACGCTATGGGCTGAAGAATTCAACCGCGCTTATCCTAACGTAAACATTCAGATTCAGGCTGCCGGCTCTTCTACTGCGCCTCCAGCGCTGACTGAAGGTACATCAAACCTGGGGCCTATGAGCCGCGAAATGAAGGATGACGAACTTGAAGCCTTCGAAGATAAATATGGTTATAAGCCAACTGCTATTCCAGTAGCCGTTGATGCGCTGGCGGTTATGGTTAACAAGGACAACCCGATCAAGGGTTTAACCATGGAGCAAGTTGATGCGATTTTCTCTTCGACCAATAAATGCGGCGGCGAAAAGAGCATTGAAACATGGGGCGATGCAGGTGTTACCGCTTGGGGCTCAAAAAGCTTCCAGTTATATGGACGTAACTCGGTTTCCGGTACTTACGGTTATTTTAAAGAAAATGCTTTATGCAAGGGTGACTTCAAAAACAACGTAAACGAGCAGCCCGGTTCTGCTTCCGTGGTTCAGTCAGTCACTACATCACTTAATGGCATTGGTTACTCCGGTATGGGCTATACGACATCGGGCGTTAAGATGGTGCCTTTGGCAAAGAAGGGCAGCCAGACTTTTGTTGATGCAATACCTGAAAATGCACTTAACGGCACTTATCCGTTAACACGCTACTTGTATGTTTATGTTAACAAGAAGCCAAACCAACCACTGGCACCCTTAGACAATGAGTTTATCAAAATGGTGTTGTCCAAAACCGGTCAGCAAGTGGTTATAAAAGACGGTTATATCCCTTTGCCTGCGAAAGTTGTCGACAAGATACTGGCTACGCTTAAGTAAGATTAGGCGTAACTATTCAGCGTCAAGCCGTGCCTGGTGTTGTAGGAGGGGCTTTAGCCCCCTCCTACGATGGCGCGGACTGAAATATCACTGAATAGTTACGATTAGGCTTGAGTGTTTCGCAAGGATGCGTGGACAAGGATGTCAGTCTGATTGTGTCGCCTAAAAGCGCCTACTGTTGGGTTGTCATCCGACTGCCAGGGATGGCGGAAGTGTCGCAATCGGTACGGAACCGATGCGACCCCCTCAGAAAGTAAAGGCGCATCGGACAAATACGGCCAAGATTTGCATTGTTAATCTTGGTCTTTTTTTTGTTTTTTGTTATATCATTAGTTTCATTTAATTCTTAGTCTCTTAGCATGTCAGAAATAAACATCTCTGAAGAACAACCTGCCTCCATCGCCGCACCTGCTCCCGGCAGGTTTGCGGCATACACACCATCCCTGGCGATAAAAATTGGTTCCGGTGAATATCACCAGCGCTGGCGGCTGATTAAAGATGCTGCGGCGCGCTATGGCGTGGTGGCGGGTGGCATGGGGGTCATCGTCGCTATCGTGATGATTTTTTTCTATTTGCTGTATGTGGTTTATCCCTTGTTCATATCGGCAAGCGCAGAATCGGTCAGTGAATACTCGGTGCCGGAGCAGGCGCTGGGCAATACCTTGTTGCTGACAATGGAAGAGCAAAATGAGGTGGGAGCCCGGTTTACCGACAGCGGCCAAGCGGTGTTTTTTGAGGCTACGACCGGTAAAACCATTCTGACCCAGCGCGTCGCAATACCCGAAGGCGCGCATATCACCAGCTTTGCCCAGGGCAGTCCTATCAATGAGGGTGCGGTCATTTACGGCTTATCCGATGGTCGGGCAGTCGTCGTGAAGCATCAATATAAAGTCACTTATCCAGACAACAAGCGCCTTATTACGCCATCACTTAAATATCCATTGGGCGAACAGCCGTTGGTGTTGGATGATTCTGGCGCAGCGGTGGAGAAGATTGCGGTTAAGGTGGGCAATGATGCAACGACAATCGTCGCCTTAACCGCCGATATATCGCCAGGGATGGTGTGTATGTCGGAAGACTGCCGAGAGCAGTCGCGGCGTTCGCAGACCCCTGGTAAAATTCGCCTGATCAATTTCCAAAAAGAACAATCGTTATTTGCCGATGAAGGGGCTTTGACGCGCACCGATTCGATTCTGGAACAGTCGGCGGCGGGTATTGTCGACATTTTAATCGATAAGGAGGAGGCCAATCTGTATCTGATCAGCAACGATGGACAGTTGGGTTTTTTTGATATTAACGATAAGAGCAGTCCACGCTTAAGGCAGCAGCAGAATGTGGTTGATGCGGGGCAAAAAATCACCGCCGTGACTTTTTTAAACGGCGATCTTTCGCTGATGATAGGCGACTCCAGCGGTTTGGTGTCGCAGTGGAGCATGGTTAAAGACAAGTTGAATCGTCCGGCTATGCAAAAAATCAGGTCATTTAAAGTGTCCGATAAAGCCGTTGTTGCGATCAATGCCGAGCAACGGCGTAAAGGCTTTATGACGCTGGATGTCGATGGGGTCGTGGGCATTTATCATTCAACCGCTGAACGGGAAATGATTAAAGAACAAGTCGGTGACGCTTCACCATCGGCGGCGACGTTATCGCCGAGAGCCAATGCGCTGTTGGTGCAGTCGGCGGACGGCACTATGCATTTCTGGCACATCGATAACGAGCATCCCGAAGTTTCTATCAAGTCGCTTTGGCAGGAAGTCTGGTATGAAAGCTATCCAAAGCCCGATTATATTTGGCAATCTTCTGCGTCAAATAATGACTTTGAGCCTAAATACAGCTTAACCCCTTTAGTTTTCGGCACACTGAAAGCGGCGTTTTATGCGATGCTGGTGGCTATGCCCTTGGCACTGATGGGGGCGATTTACACCGCTTATTTTATGGCTCCGCAGATGCGCCAATACGTGAAGCCGTCCATTGAAATCATGGGCGCGTTGCCGACGGTTATTTTGGGCTTCCTGGCTGGGCTTTGGCTGGCCCCGTTTATGGAAGAGCATCTGGCCGGACTGTTTGCCATGTTGATGATTGTGCCTGTCGGCGTCATGTTGTTTGCATTTACTTGGCAATTTGTACCCAAGGTCATTGCAAATAATCTCCCGGAAGGCTGGGATGCCGCCATCTTGATTCCGGTGATTTTACTCAGCGGCTGGTTTGCCTTTTGGGTGAGCGCACCCTTAGAATCGTTGTTGTTTCACGGCAGCTTGCGTGACTGGTTTAAGACTGAATTAGGCATAGGCTACGACCAACGTAATGCCTTGGTGGTCGGTGTGGCGATGGGTTTTGCGGTGATCCCGACCATTTTTTCAATCGCCGAGGATGCCATTTTCAGTGTACCGAAACATTTGACCGTGGGTTCTTTGGCGCTGGGGGCTACACCTTGGCAAACCATGATCCGGGTTGTGTTGTTAACCGCGAGTCCGGGCATTTTTTCCGCAGTGATGATCGGTTTCGGCCGGGCCGTCGGGGAGACCATGATCGTGTTGATGGCAACCGGAAATACCCCGGTGATGGATATGAGTGTGTTTCAAGGTATGCGTACCCTGGCTGCCAATATCGCGGTGGAAATGCCGGAATCGGAAGTTGATGGCACCCATTATCGGGTGTTATTTTTGGCGGCTCTGGTGTTGTTTATGTTTACCTTTGTTTTTAACACGCTGGCCGAAGTGATTCGTCAGCGCTTACGTGAAAAATATAGTTCATTATGATTAAAGCGTGGTTTAAAAGCGGTACCCCTTGGGTATGGTTCAATGCGGCGGCGGTCAGTGCCTGTCTTATTATGGTGGTCGGTGTGCTGGGTCTGATCGTAGTGCGCGGTGTGGGGCACTTTTGGCCGTCTCAAATTGTAGAGTTCAGCTATATCGCCACGGATGGTGTGTATGCCGCAAACCTGCCGGGAGCAGGCGCGGCGCAGGAGCTGGACGGACAAATTCAGACTATTATCGGCGAGCATGTCGATACCAGTATTACGCCAGCCGCAATGGCCAAATCAACCGGCCATATTATGGCCGATGATGAAGATACCCTGGTGCAATATCTGGTCAAAACCGGTAATCGGGATCTGACCGGTACTGACTTCCGCTGGATATTGGCACGTAATATTAAGCAACAAGAGGCCGCTGCCGATCTGATGGTGGTGGAACGTCGGGAATGGGGCAATTTTTACGGTCGGCTTATTGCAGTCAAGGAAAACGGCAATATTATCGCTGAAGGCCCTCAAGCTTGGCCTGCTGTTCAGGCACGGATAGAGGAGGCATTGGCGGTTTTTAAGGAAATAGCCCATCTGGAAAAAAAGGAAGTCGGCGCGATAAACTACAGCCTGGAGCAGTTAAGACTTGAACAAAAAAGTTTACAGTTGGAAAATCGCTGGGATGCCGCAGCCGAGCAACGGGTGGCCGCTGAAAAGGCTGACTTGGAAGTGGAATATAAAAAGTATCAAATGCAGTTAAGTGAGCTGTATCGACAAATAAGACGCGATAGCTTGGTCGCAAAGACCGAAAGCGGGAATGAAGTTGAAATTCCCTTGAATAAAGTAGTCAGAATTTTCCAGCCGAACACCATGAGCCTGTTCGATAAAATCGTGCATTATGGCGCTAAACTGGTTGAATTTTTAACCGATGATCCGCGTGAGGCTAATACCGAAGGAGGCATTTTCCCGGCTATTTTCGGCACGGTGATGATGGTGATCATGATGTCTATTATCGTGACCCCGTTTGGCGTCATTGCGGCGGTGTATTTGCGGGAATATGCCAAACAGGGTTTTATCACCCGATTGATCCGAATTGCGGTCAACAATCTGGCTGGCGTACCGTCGATTGTTTACGGGGTGTTCGGCTTGGGCTTTTTTGTCTATATCCTGGGCGGCAACATCGATCAACTATTTTTCCCAGAATCGGCGCCTGCGCCGGTCTATGGTACGCCAGGATTACTGTGGGCTTCACTCACGCTGGCGTTATTAACCTTGCCGGTGGTCATTGTTTCAACCGAAGAAGGCTTGGCGCGTATCCCTAAGTCTATCCGCGAAGGCAGTCTGGCCTTGGGCGCCACCAAACTGGAGACCCTATGGCTGACGGTATTGCCGATGGCCAGTCCGGCGATGATGACCGGCTTGATCCTGGCTGTGGCGAGGGCGGCGGGCGAAGTGGCTCCGTTAATGTTGGTTGGCGTGGTTAAGCTCGCGCCGACCTTGCCGCTGGACGGTAATTACCCGTTTTTACATTTAGACAGAAAATTTATGCACTTAGGATTTCATATCTATGATGTAGGCTTTCAAAGCCCTAATGTCGAAGCCGCGAGACCCTTGGTTTATGCGACATCATTATTGTTGGTACTGGTCATTGTGGGGCTGAATTTATCGGCCATCCTAATCAGAAATCATCTGCGAGAAAAATACCGGGCACTGGAAGGTTAAAGAAATGACAGCACAACAAGTACGCACTCATGCCATGGATGTAAGTTCGATTTTACGCGCCCAGACAAATGACGAAGAGCCGAATGAAGTCTGCATCAAGGTAGAAAATTTAAATCTTTTCTACGCGGAAAAGCAGGCTTTGCATGGCGTTAGCATGGAAATGCCCAAGAAGAAAGTCACTGCCTATATCGGCCCTAGCGGTTGCGGCAAGTCAACATTGCTGCGCTGTATCAATCGGATGAACGATCTGGTCGATAACGTGACCATTGAAGGCAAGATTCTGCTGGATAATGAAAACATCTACGACAAGGCTGTCAATGTGGCTGCCTTACGCAGACGGGTTGGCATGGTGTTTCAAAAGCCCAATCCTTTCCCCAAGTCTATCTTTGAAAATGTCACTTACGGCCTTAGAATTCAAGGCATTAATGATAAGCGGGTGTTGGCGGAAACGGTCGAAAATGCCTTGCGTGGCGCGGCGCTGTGGGATGAGGTCAAAGACCGTTTGAATGATAACGCTCTGGGTTTGTCCGGCGGGCAGCAGCAGCGTCTGGTGATTGCCAGAGCGATTGCGATAGAGCCAGAAGTGTTGTTGCTGGATGAGCCTGCATCGGCTTTGGATCCTATTTCAACCTTGAAAATTGAAGAGCTGATCAACGAGCTTAAAGAAAAATACACCATAGTTATCGTAACGCACAATATGCAGCAGGCCGCGCGGGTTTCCGACTACACAGCGTTTATGTTTATGGGCGAATTGATTGAGATGGGTGCGACCAGCGAGTTGTTTACCAATCCTAAAAAACAACAGACCGAAGATTACATTACCGGTCGGTACGGCTAAACTAGGCTTAAATAGAGGGGCAAGTAATGGACAATAGCAAATTAGGACATCATATATCCGGCCAGTTTAATAAAGAGCTGGAAGATGTGCGTAACAAAGTGTTAACCATGGGCGGTCTGGTCGAGCAGCAAATAGAGCTGGCTGTGGCCGCTTTCTCGACCGGCAATCTGGAAATGGCCGAGCTGGTTATCAAACAGGACAATCAGGTCGATGCCTTGGAAATGGCTATCGATCAGGAATGTATGCAGATTTTAGCGCTAAGGCAGCCTGCGGCATTCGACTTAAGATTGTTGATCACTGTCATTAAAGTCGTTAATGAACTTGAGCGCGTCGGCGACATGGCCGAACGCATCGCCGAAATGGCCATACAATTGTCGGGTGCTGACGGTAACAAGCATGACCAATATCATGAGCTGGAACACATGGCTGAATTGGTTCAGGAAATGCTGCATGGTGCTTTGGATGTATTCGCCAGAATGAATGTAGAGGATGTCACCACGATTACCGGTTTGGATGAAAATGTCGATCGCGAATACGGCAGCATTATCCGCCAGCTAATTACCCGAATGATGGAAGATCCGAGAAATATCACCCGGATGCTGGATGTGCTGTGGATTGCCCGTTCGCTGGAACGGATCGGCGATCTTGCCTGTAATATCTGCGAACATTTGATCTATATGGTCAAAGGCGAAGATGTACGGCATTTGACCCAGGAAGAGCTGGAAAGAAAAATGAAGGGATAAGGTTCGTAGGGCGGTTTCGCTTTAGCTCCGTCGGGTTACGAGTGCATGGACAGATATTTGCTCCGTGCAATATCTGCATTCCCCACATCGCTGTGCTTTGAAAAATTGCCGAGCGATAGCGTACCAACAGTAGGCGCTTTTAGGCGACCCGACACATAAGTAGGCGTCCATAACTGTTTTAACAAGACTCTGATGTAGGAGCGGCTTTAGCCGCGATTATCGCGGCTAAAGCCGCTCCTACATATTGTTAAACAACTTTTGATCTATTACTTAGAAGCTACAAATGTACTGATTCATCTACTCTTGGCCTATCAGGCTAAACAAGTCCATTTGCTGGAAATGAGTCTGCTCAGACTTGTTTCCCAGCGAGGACAGCGTAATCCCCAGCAAGCGGACATTGCGCCTTCCTATGTCGGTGTTTTTCAATAAATCTTCGAGAATAACGCGTAGCGACGATGCCGTAGTAATGATCTGCGGCAGTGTTCGGCTGCGGGTGATCTGGACAAAGTCATGATATTTGATTTTTACGGTCAGGGTATGGGCGATCAGCTGCTTTTCGGCGACTTTGCTTAATGCCTCTTCGAGCAGGTCTTGCAAATACGTAATGATCTCTTGTTTAACCCTAATATCTTGTTGAAAAGTGGTTTCCACGCCGACTGATTTCCTGGTCCGGTGGTTGTTGACCGGACGGTGGTCTATGCCTCTTGAAATGCTGTAATAATGCAGTCCGGCCTTGCCGAAATGATGTTGCAGTATTTCCAGCGGCAGTTCTTTTAAATCCTTACCGGTGCTGATACCTAGCGAATGCATTTTTAGTGCGGTCGCCTTGCCTATGCCGTGGAATTTTTCGATCGGCAGTCGTTCTGCAAAGTCAGTCCCTTGTTCTGGGGTGATTAAATAAAGCCCGTTCGGTTTATTGATGTCTGAGGCAATCTTGGCGAGGAATTTGTTATAAGAAATCCCGGCCGAAGCAATCAATTGGGTCTCCTGCTTAATCGAAGCTTTGATGGCTTTGGCTATTAATGTGGCTGAGCCTTGATGTAGGCTGGCATTGCTCACATCCAGATAGGCTTCGTCTAGGGACAGCGGTTCAACAAGCTCGGTGTAGTCGGCGAATATTTTCCGAATGGCTGTTGACGCTTGTTGATAAGCGTCGAATCGGGGTTTTACAAAAATGGCCTGCGGACATAAACGATAAGCGTGAGCCGAAGGCATCGCGGAATGGATGCCGTATTGCCGCGCTTCGTAGCTACAGGTTGCGACTACGCCCCGAGAGTCGGGAGCGCCGCCGACGATAATCGGCTTATTGCGGTATTGCGGAAAATCGCGCTGCTCTACGGCCGCAAAAAAAGCATCCATATCGATATGAATGATTTTGCGGGTAGCCTTCAAGGGGTGTTATTTTGCGGAGTTAAGCGTTTCCGGCAGTTGCAGATCTGCGGTCATGTTCCAATCGGAGAACGGAAAGGGCAGGGTTTCGGTATTGAACGTCAAAAACAGCAAAATATGGTAGGTATAAACGGAAAGGCTGCGGCCAAAATTAAGAATGTTGATATTAGGCTTGCCGGTTAGCAGCGTTGACGCCACCTGCAAGATAATAACGGCCCAAAGCAGCATTCTGACCAGTCCGCCGATAGCCGCAAAAATCAGCATAAAGAAAATTCTTTTCCAGGTGCTCAGTTGGGTCAAGTTGTAGTTTATTTGTTCGTCCATCGTCATTAACCTCGGTTCATAATATCGCGCAAATCAAGAGCCGCCGCATTTGCGCGGGATATATAATTTGCCATTGACAGGGAGTAGTTGGCGAAAAGGCCGTAGCCGCTACCGTTTAAAATCATCGGGCTTAAAACAGGCGTTAAGGCATTTTCCAGTGCCTTAATCATGATGTCAACGGTACGCATGGCCCGTTTGTCCAATAAAATATCTTCAAAGTCATGTTTAATGGCTCTGAGTATATGCAGTAACGCCCAGCTTGACCCACGCGCTTCATAGAAAACATCGTCAATCTCCAGCCAGGTTACTATAGCTACGGGTGTGCCTTTTTCATCAGCAGCCTGTTTCTCAAGCTCGGTGAGACCTGGTCCATAGTTGGTGGAGCTGTTTGCACTTAGTCGGGTAGACAAACCGCCCAGACGTTTGATCACAACTTCGGTGTATTGCCACAGATTGTCGGCACGTGAATAAAACTGCGCTTTTTTTATTGGGCCGCCGAATTTTTGCAGGCGTTCCATGTATTTGTGCAGAGCCTCAATGCCTTTTGAGTATTCGGCTTCGGTTGACGGCAGCGCCCAGGAGTTGTTTTCGTAATAGAAATACGGCTCGGCAATCGCCAGATCGGGATCTTCGGCTGATTGGGATTGATCGCGGGCAAAGTGGTTTCTTAATGCGGATGTGGCATCGCGCAGCATGACTAATGCGCCATATTCCCAGTTGGAGATATTGTCCAGAAATACGCCGGGGGGAGCGACATCGTTGGTAATATAGCCTCCGCTTTTATGCAGCAGAACCTCGGCAATATGAGCCAGAGTGTTGGTAAAGACATAGCCGACCGGCATGCTGTCAGTGGAGTGGGTTTCTTCGGCACGAATTACGGCTTCTTCCTGAATGTTAAACTGAGCCGGTTCACTGCCCCACCAGGCGCCCAGAAAGACTAGGATGATCACTATAATGAGGGTAAAAACGCCAAAGGCCCAGAGGATTCCTTTAGATTTCATATCGTTCAGTGTATCGTTTGCCGCCATTTTCGATGTCCCGTAAAGAGGTTTTTGAGGGTAGAAAAAAATTCCACCCTGAGTGCATTTTTAGTTGAAAAATGAGTTGCATAGTAGCAGGTTTTTTAAGTTTCTGCTTAGGGTACAGCGTAAGCGTTCAGTCCCCCTCTTTGGAAAAGAGGAGCTAGGGGAAATTTGTTCAAATAAATCCCCCTCAATCCCCCTTTTTCAAAGGGGGAGGTGAACGCTTACTTAGGTAACTCGCAAGTTCCGTAGGTCGGGTTAGCGTACCGTACTGCCTTGGTTCTCAAGAAGCGTTATTGATTAGCTTTACGATAGGTGGTTTATTTTTTGCGAGTTACCTTACAAGCTGCTATAACGATTTTTTTTTGGCTCTGGGGTGTGCGTTGTCATAAACTTCAGCCAGATGCTGGAAATCCAGGTGCGCGTATATTTGGGTCGTACTGATATTGCTGTGCCCTAGCAGTTCCTGAACGGCTCTTAAGTCTTGACTGGATTCAAGTAAATGGCTGGCGAAAGAGTGCCTCAGCATGTGCGGATGGATGTGTTCTGCGATGCTTTTTTTTTTGCACCATTGTTCCAGTCTTAATTCGATGTTGCGCTGCCCAAGCCTAGTTCCGCGCGTTGACACAAATACAGCGGGTCCAGCGGCGGTGATTTTTATGGCTCGCTGCCGTAGCCAGTTTTCAATAGCGGTAACGGCTTTACTGCCTACCGGTAATACTCTTGATTTTCCACCCTTACCTATGCGGACGGTCAAGGTGTTATCCGGCAAGTCGAGGTCGGTTAAATCGAGTGCTGACAGCTCACTCAGGCGCAGGCCCGACGAATAGAACAATTCGAACATAGCCAGGTCGCGGATTTCGAGCAGCGAACTTGCCCCGGCTTCCAGCAAACCAGTCAGCTGATCGACATCCAGGGTTTTAGGCAGTTTTCTGGCTTGCTTGGGCGCTTGAATAGGTTGGGCTGGATTGGCGTCGACCTGGCCTTGTTTTAACAAATAGTTGTAAAAACTGCGAATGGCGGACAGCTCACGTTGCAGGCTAAGGCTGCTCAGGCCTTTTCGATGTCGACTGGCTATGTGGGAGCGGATATCCGTGAGTTTCAAATCCGCCCATTGGCTTATGGCTTTATCCGTGCAATAGCGGGATAGGTGATTAATATCCCGCCGGTAACTTTTTACGGTGTGTGCCGAGGCGCGAACTTCAACGGTGAGCTGCTTGAAAAAGTCAGCCAGCATCAGCTCGGCATCGGGATGCATGTTAATGTTGCTGCAACAAAGTGATCAGCCGGGTAGCTATGATTGCGCTCATTTGGTTTAAAAACAGATTGCCCATGCTGTAATGGAAACGGCCTTCTTCCCGGCTGCCGATGGCTAAAATGCCTTCCAATTCGGTAAAGGCCAGTGGAATAATCGCACAAGATTTAACTTCAAATGCCAGATTGCCGAATAACACCCGTGCCTGAGCCATAGTCGGGCGACCGCATTGGGGTTGATTGCTGGCCAGTTCGCTGGCAAACGCTTCCAGGTCTTTGCTGTCCGGCTCAATAAACAGGTTGGTAATGGCGGCGTCGGGATTGTGCTTGATAATGCGCACCGCAACAAAGTCGATTAAAAAATATTCCGACAGAACCGTATTAAGATTGGCTACCGCCTCTTCCAACGTTGCGGCATCCAGCAGCGCCAGCGTGAGCATATGCATACGGTTTAGGGATGTATCGTTATCCTTGGCTATCTCAATCAGCGCAGTGAGCTGGTTCTCCATGTCATGATGACGGCTTCTGAATAGCTCCAGCTGTTTAGCAATCAGCGAGACCGCACTGCCGCTGGGATGAGGGATGCTCATGTGTTCCAGCAAAGATAAATGTTCATGAAAGAACTCAGGATGTTTGCGTAGATAGCCTTCAACCTGGATTGAGGTGAGTTCAGCTGAGGGCTGTTCATTCATAAGTTTATTTGTCCTTCAAAAACAGAAGTAGCAGGCCCGGTCATTAATACCGGTTCGCCACGACCAAGCCAGTTGATAGTTAGACTTCCGCCGGACAGCTCGACACTGACGGTATGATCCAATAGATTGTGTTCAATGCCGATGACCACAGCAGCACAAGCGCCGCTGCCGCAAGCCAGAGTTTCAGCCGCGCCGCGTTCATAAACGCGTAGCTTAATGTGTTGGCGATCGACGACTTGCATAAAGCCGACATTAACCCGTTCTGGGAAAAAGGCGTGGCTTTCTAGGGCCGCACCCAATTCGGCAACCGGCGCGGCTTTAATATCTGTGACCTGAATAACAGCGTGTGGATTGCCCATAGAGACTGCGCTAAAGGCTTTTTCAGTACCGTTAACCAGTACCGTATAAAATTTGGATTCTTCTTCCGCCAGCAACGGGATTTCAGTGGGTGCGTGCCTTGGAACGCCCATGTTGACGGCAATCAAGTTATCATCATCCGCTGCGCCAGCTCCCGGCTGGCCTGCAGCATACACACCATCCCTGGCGATAAAACGCAGCAACAATTGGCCTGAATGGGTATCGACGCGGATTTCATCCTTGTCCGACAGTTTTTTATCGCGTACAAAACGGGCAAAGCAGCGCGCGCCATTGCCACATTGATCGACTTCTCCGCCGTCTGCGTTAAAAATCCGATATTTGAAATCGGCATTAGCACTAACCGGTTTTTCGACTAGCAACAGCTGATCAAAGCCGATGCCGAAGTGTCGATCGGACAATTGCAGGATTTGCTCGGGCATTAAGGCGATGTGTTGATTGATCGCGTCAATGACCACAAAATCATTACCGAGGCCGTGCATTTTAGTGAAGTTGATCATTGACATTAATAGATAGTGGTCCAAAAGCCAGCTCTCATGGCAACAAATGCTCGCCCGCCCAAAGCTGGGCTATCGTTTCTCTTTCTCGGATCAAGTGCAGCTTGTTGCCATCGACCATTAGTTCAGCCAGACGCGGTCTGGAATTATAATTTGAACTCATGGTAAAGCCATAGGCACCGGATGAACGTATCGCCAACAAATCGCCCTGAGCGATTTTAAGCGGACGGTCTTTACCCAAAAAGTCCCCGGTTTCGCAGACCGGGCCGACGATATCCCAAGTCGTTTCTTCCTCGTTACTGTGCAGGTTTACCGGAATAATGTTCTGCCACGCGCTGTATAAAGCAGGGCGCATCAGATCATTCATGGCTGCATCGACGATAGCAAAATTTTTATTGGCCGTCGGTTTAAGGTATTCAACCTGAGTCACCAAAATACCGGCATTGCCGACGATAGCTCGGCCCGGTTCCAGTAAAATCTCAAAACCTGTCCTGAGCTTGTCGAACGGGCCTGTCCTGAGCTTGCCGAATGGATCAGTTTTGCCCAGCCGCGCCAAAATCGCCTGAATATATTCAGCAGGTTCAGGCGGTTGTTCATCTTTATAACAAATGCCGAGTCCGCCGCCCAGATCCATATGATGCAGTTTAATCCCTTCGGCTTCAAGCACCGCAACCAGATCAAGAACTTTATCCAGCGCATCCAGAAACGGCCGAGTTTCGGTTAGTTGTGAGCCGATATGACAATCGATGCCGATCACGCTGATGTTGGGCATGGCCGCCGCACGGCGATATTCAGTCAAAGCCTGCTGAATATCTATGCCAAACTTATTGTCCTTTAAACCGGTAGAAATATAAGGATGGGTTTTGGCGTCGACATCAGGATTTACCCGAAAAGACACCGGCGCGATAACGCCCAACTGCCCGGCCAATCGATTAATTCGATCCAGTTCGCCGCTGACTTCAATATTAAAACAGCGTATGCCGATTTTTAATGCGACCAGAATTTCATCTTCGCGTTTACCGACACCGGAAAATACGATTTTTTTAGGGTCGCCACCGGCGGTCATAACCCGTTCCAATTCACCCAGAGAGACGATGTCGAAACCGGAGCCTAAACGAGCCAGCAGATTGAGCAGGGCAATATTGGAATTAGCCTTGACCGCATAACAGATCAAATGCGCTTGTTCGCCAAAAGCCTGGTCGAACGCCTTCCAGTGCCGCTCCAGTGTGGCTCGGGAATAGATGTAGCAGGGGCTGCCGTATTGATCGACGATGTCCTGAACAGCGATATCTTCGGCAAAAAGCTCGCCGTTTCGGTAATTAAAATAATCCATGTTACTTAGTTTGTTCGGGCTTAGGTTCGGGTTTTTGTGCGGGTTCCGGCTCTACATGAATGGGCGCTTTTGTACCCGGCAAATAAAGCGGGCCGGGTTGTCCACAGCCTGCTAAACCTGCTATTAACAGCAAAAACAGTAATAATTTATAAGGTTTCATGGTGCGTTGTCATACAGCATTGTTGATAAACGTGAGTATAGGGCGAACGACCGCCCTACACTCACGTCAAGAATGGCCGATATAATAAGCCCAATTGCCAGAAAAGGCATTAGAAATGCTGACGGTTGTACTTTGCCTTAATGTTGGCAGCGACATGACCTTAAAATGAATTTCTATTGCTTAGGTGCTTTCCAAGAATAAACATACCCAACACTTAATCGTTCCACGCTCTGCGTGGGAACGATGCAAAAGCAACTAAAATAAGCTTTATTTTGAACAGGGTATTTACCTGGCTGGCGTGCGAGTTGGCGAAAATCATGTGATTATGAGCCTAAAATACCGGATTAAAACAGCATAATGCAGGGTAAGGATGCTATCATTTTGCAAAAAATCAACCGGACAAACGGCGCCATCATGACTGAATCCAAATCCCTAATGCGGTGGCGTCTAAATATGATTGCTTTATTCAGTTTAATGCGGATTTCCATGGCGGCCGCTTCGCCGCTCGAACCGGTGACATTGCAACTGATATGGCAGCACCAGTTTGAGTTCGCGGGCTATTACGCCGCCCTGCATAAGGGGTTTTACAAGGATGCCGGACTGGATGTGACGCTAAAAGAAGGTGGTCCCACTATTTCGCCCATCGATGAAGTGCTGCAGGGACACGCCCAGTTCGGGATATCCGATTCCAGTCTGGTTCATGCCTATCAAAACGGCAAGCCAGTATTGATGCTGGCATCTGTCTTCCAGCACTCTCCCTTGGTATTACTGAGTCTGGGTAAGCAATTGGCGAATCCCGCCGCGATCGCCAAGGCGGGCCCAATCCATCTGCAATCGGGCGATGAAAATATGGAACTGAAGGCTATTTTTATCAGCGAAGGTATTCCTCTCGACAAGATCAAAATTGACACGGAAGGTATGGGATTAAAAGACCTGTTGGCGGGCAAGATCGTTGCGATGGCCGCTTATCTTTCCAATGAGCCTTTCTTGCTCAAACAGCAGGGCATCCCCTACAGCATCCTCAAGCCCGAAAGTTATGGGATGGATTTCTTTGGCGGTGTACTGTTCACCAGCCAGTCCGTTGAAAAAGCCAAGCCCGAAGCCGTGGCTGCTTTTCGTGCCGCGACACTGAAGGGGTGGGGATATGCCTTGGCCCATCAGCAAGAAATCATTGAACTCATCCTCGCCCAATACAACACCCAAGGCAAAACCGGCGAACAGCTTGCCTTTGAGGCGAAAACCCTCGCCGAATTAATCAGCCCGGAATTCATCCAGATTGGCCACAGCAATCCTGGGCGCTGGCAGAATATAGCTAAAACCTATGCCGCCATGGGCATGCCGTCGAAAAACTTATCACTGGATAACTTCCTCTACGAGCCTAATCCGCAGCAAGATTTGACTTGGCTTTATCGCATCCTGGCGATTGCGTTGGTACTGATAGTCATCATCACAACCATTGCACTCTACGTGTGCCGCGCCAATCGAAAACTCAATGTTAGCGAAACGCGCAACCTCATCATTCAGGAAGAACTGCGGCAGGCCAAAAAAATTGCCGAGCAGGCCTTAGCCGGACAGCGTCAGTTCGTCGCCATGATTTCGCATGAACTGCGTTCACCGCTTGCCGTCATCGATTCCACCGCCCAGCTGCTTAGCATCAAACATTCAGCGGGTAAGGACATGGTTCGTGTCGTAGGGAGAATCCGGCGCGGCGTGTTCCGGCTGGTGAATTTTATCGACAACTGCCTGACGGAAGACCGTTTGGAGTGCGAAGGCTTGGCCTTGCAGCTGTCACCGATTGACCTCCAGTCGTTTACGGCATCGGTAAAGCAAGATGCCCAGCATATTTCCGTGCATCATATCGTTATCATTGCGTCCGATCCCGGCCTTCCTTTACTTGATGCCGACCCGCAACTGCTGCGCATCCTGCTTGGCAACGCCATCAAATACTCGCCGTCCGGGAGCGAAGTCCGGCTGCACATCAGCCATGCCGGTCAGGATTGCAGCTTCGAAGTTATCGACCAAGGCCAAGGCATCCCCGCCGCCGAGCTGCCTTTTATCTTTCAAAAGTATATGCGGGGCCGTGCCGTCGCATCCGTCCCTGGCGCAGGGCTTGGCCTGTCATTGGTTGCACGCATTGTCGAATTGCATGGTGGCCATATCGATGTACAAAGCCATGAAGGCGA
>JBCKWO010000004.1:0-52700 GCA_038922535.1 Methylobacter sp.
TATGGGAGCGCCTCAGGGGTCTGAATAATTACATTTTCATTGCGCAGCCGCTATAGCCAGCTTCTCACCGCCACCACCAAAAGCCCAAAAATCAACGGGATGCGGATCCAGTGGTTATGCCCACCGTAAATGCGGATATTGATTTTCATCGCCAGAAAAAATGGAACGGAAAGCAAACAGGCATGCTGCACTGCATGCACTACATGTGCAGACAGGTTCAAATCCTCCAGCACCACAAACGGGACAAACCAAGACACAAACAGCATCAGCAGCTCAAAGCCGGAAGTGAACGCAATCCCAGTGTACTTTGAAAAAAACCATTCGAAGATAGCCCAGCACCAAGCGAAGGCTGCCACGAGCGAGCTATAGGTAGCGCTCCACGAAGTCATCTGCGTGGCAGAAAGCTGATAAATCAATAGCAGCGCAAAAATCGCCAAATACATCGAACCGTACAGAACTCCTTTATAGGCGGATGTGATTTTATAGGCGGATGTGCTTTTCCAAGAAAAGACTGCCAACAATCCTGATAATAAAAACAAGGACAGTATCTTGTCAGCGTTCAACACAGGCAGGGGCGCAAGCATAGCCGGAATCAGCAGCGCCACCAAGATCGAGATACCGATCGGTCTTGCCGTCGCACGCATCCAGACTGCCATATGCCGAAAAAACTTCGTCTGCCGAAACGTTCCGATGCGCCGCTCTTTACCGCTACGGCTAAAACCAACATGCTGTAAGCCGGAAACACCTTGAATCTGCCTGTTATACAGCCGCCGATCATAGTTAAAACCAACATACTGCAAACCGGAAACACCAGCAAAAACCAATAAGCCAAATCCCATCAGGGCTAAGAAAATCTCCCAGTCCGGCTGATCCTTCAACGCAATCGCCAGCAAACCGAAAATTATCATCAAACCATACATAATCACTACGACCGCCGGATGCGGTAAGTGGAGGCTCAGCAAGCGATGATGCAAGTGCGTCCGGTCCGGCAGGAATGGACTATGCCTATGACACACACGTCTTGTCATCACCAGCAACGTATCCAGCAAAGGCAATGTCACTACCATCGCCAGCGCCGTAACAGGTAAAGTCGGCGCAGACTGGCTCAATGCGACCAGCAGCACCGCCAACACATATCCCAGCATTAAACTGCCGCTATCCCCCATGAACACCTTTGCCGGATAATTGTTTTCACGTAAAAAGCCGACAATGACGCCTAGCAGCGAAATCGCGATAATCAACAACGCATGGCCTTGTACTAGCCACGCAAAATAGCCGAAGAACACTGCCGCAATCGCAGCCATCCCCCCGGCTAGACCATCCAGGCCATCAGAAAGATTAAACGCATTCATCCCCCCCACCATGCAAAACACGGAAAAAGCACCCGACGCATTGCCCAATTCGATATTGCCCAAGCCCATAATATCGCCGACATGCTCGATCTTCAGGCCGCTCAAATAAACAAACAGTGTGGCCGCCACACCCTGTCCAACGAATTTCCAACGCGGCGAAATTTCCGCCACGTCATCAATTGCTCCCGTTACAACAACAACGAACAGCCCGGACAGAAACGCCAGAAGAAAGGAGTCATGCGGCAAATAAATGATACAGGCTATCACCAAACTCAGCGACATCGCCAAACCGCCCATGCGTGGCGTGGGCGTAGCGTGAGAACTCCGACTGTTTGGAATATCGATTGCCCCGACCTTGTGCGCCAAATGGGAAGTAACAGACACCAGCAATATCGACAAGAAGATTGTTGTAAAAAGGATCAGGCCGATAGAATCAAAACTATACACAGTCATAGCTCGACCCAATACAACTCAACGCCAGTGCCGAAGAAGTCCGCATCGGCTTGGCCGTGACGGGTAACGGCCACGGGGGTGCTGGACGCAATGTACCCCGCCAGATCTGCCCGACACTCTCGAGTGCCTACCTTTGTAGCTTCCATAATCCTTACCTTGTTGTGCGTGAGCGCACTGTTTGTGAAGCAATGTGTACATCTTTTGCAGCCGTCATACCCAACCCCTTAGCCGGTATTCCATCCACCCCAACGCTTCGGAGGCCACGTTCTGCCAGAGCGCGGCTCCCTCTGCCAACGAAAAATCCAGCCAGCGGGTACGGTCATTCGTCTGGAAATCCACCGGGTACGCTGTCACATTCCACCCCACTGCGTTGAATGCCGCCATTGCGCGCGGCATGTGCGCCGCCGATGTCAATAACAACCAGGGCCGGGTGATGTCCAGTCCAGGCAGCGCTGCTGTCAGCGTGGCATTTTCGCGAGTGGTTGTTGCAGCTCGCTCCAAAATTAGTCGATCTTCTGCCACGCCCGCTTCAGAAAAAAACCGTGTGGATCTGGACGGTGCTTGGGTTGTCGTGCCTGGGCCGCTGGCTCGTTTGACTTTCGATATACCGTTGGTGTAAACCAGTTTCAGCATCGGGTATTGGCGCGCCAACACCACCGCTTGCACCATGCGGTCGGTGACCTTGAACAATTCCACCTGCTGCTGACCTATGCTGGCATAGCTTGAACGTTGATTGCCACCCAGTACCACGACACCTGCATAGCCAGTCAACGGACCTTTGGGGGCGACGTACATCGTTTCAAATCGCCCCAGCAAAGCGTTGGGCAAAGGCATCCAACTCAAACAAACCAGAGCGGTAGCAAAACCGATCAGCCAAGCTATGAGTCGGTTTTTCATTGCTGTCTCTCGGCCAGCAACAGACTGAAATAGGTCTGCCCGATCGTATCCCATGTATATCGTTCTTGTGCGATGCGCCTCATGTCTGCACCCACCTCTGTTGCGGTGTCGGGCGTCAAATGGTCCAGGTTGGCGCAAAGAGATTGCGCGTCTGTAAACCACAGCGCTTTACCATCGGTGGTGTAGCGGTTGAAGATGCAGTCGTAAGCCAAAATTGGCAAACCAAAGTGCATCATCTCCACGAGCGATGGGTTCGTTCCACCCGCCGAGTGGCCGTGCACATAAATTGATGCATTGCCGCGCACAGTACGCAAGACACCCAGGTCGTAAATTGGATCGAGCAGATGCAGGTGACCCAGTGAGGCGAAGCGCTGCCTCAACTCCCGACCGAAGGCGCTGTTGTTCCAGTTCCCCACAAAAACCAGCGGCATCACTGGCCTGTGTGCAAAGGCCTCCAGAATCAGGGTGACGTTGTTTTCGGGCTCGATCCGGCAAAGTGCCAATGCATAATGGTCGGGCAGGCGTTCGCCATCGTAGGGTCTACCCTCCACAGTAATAGCATGGTCACCGCCATAGGCAATTACCTGGCAGTCGCGCCCATACGCTTCAGCGACATGGCGTGCGATGCCCCCGTTGTCTGCAATCACCTCGTGTGAGAACCGCACGGCGATGCGTTCGGACAGTCGCAAAAACCACTTTGCCGCACCCTTCCATTTTTGCCGCTTCCATTCGATGCCATCGATATTGGTCACGATGCGCGCCGAGGACACAAGACGAACCAGCGGCAGCACAATGGCGCCAGACACACCCAGCAGCAGGATCACATCATTGCGATTCCACACCGCAGAGCACAGTGACCAAATATCGTAAGGAATGCTCTGTGCGCCATTCGCATTGAGCGGAACATATTTGAGCTGGGCAGAAAGGTAGGAGCGGGGCTTTGCCGGATAGCTCTTGCTGCTACAGTAAACCGTGATCGAATCCGGCAACGACATCGCGGCATGATACTTGACCAGGTTTTCCGCCACCGTCTCAAAGCCACCGTAGTTGGCTGGCACACCGACAGTCCCAAGAATGGCGATTTTCATGCATCACCAAGCTTCACAGGCTTTTCCTGTGCATTATGCGGTTTTGGAGGAAAGTATTTACCTTTCAGGTAATCAGTGACTGGCTTTTCAAAAAAAACATAAGTAAACGAAGCAACAAGCAAGCACACGATGCAAATCACACCAATGGCTATCGGAGCAGAATTAACACCGATCTTCGCAAGAACAATCGCGACAATAACGCCAACCATTGGATGCACCAAGTAAAGCGAATAGGATGAATCGCCACCGAAGATTAAGAATTTCGGCACTCGCCCCCGTATAGTTGGCTCAAGAAATACAAAACCAGCTACCAATGCTGCATATTGAATGCCAAATAAATATATAGGCGGCGGCAAAAATACGAGCACAAAACCCATGATTGCAAGCGCAGCCGCTGGCATAAAGCCAACCGTTATCCCTCTATGCCTAAATTCGGCTATTGCCAATCCCCAAATAAAGTTGATCACGATCGTGTTAAACAAGAAAGTGATTGCGGGCCAACTCGGCTCACGCACATACGAAAGGGCGATACAAGCAGCCAATACAGCCGAGGCAAAGTAGAGTGGTCTTATCCTGACGAACAAGGTTATGGCAAAGACTAGATAAAAAAACATCTCGTAATTCAGCGTCCAGCCAACGCCGTAAAAGGTTTCTACAGCCCCGTCAGCGTTACGGCTGAATACAAACAGGAGTGACAGAATAATATTCCAGACATCTGGGGCGGCAACGATAGCCGCCGGCATTACAAGCAATCCGATGATTTTTAATGCGTTGACAGCCCAATACAGCGGCACGATGCGAATGAATCGATGATATAGAAAAGTCTTGTAGCCATTCTTATCGGCAATCAGCTTTCTTGCGCTCAAGCTCGTCACAAGACCGCTAATCACGAAAAAAATTGGCACACCTTGTGCCCCATCATTCCATAAGGGAAAACTGGGATCGATCCGTGCGCCAACATAAAAGGTGGCATGGGTAACCACCACAATAAATGCCGCAAAAAAGCGCAAAAACTGAACCCCTTCAAGTGGCCCTGTTTGAATAAATGGATTGGCTTGCATCGGTCGCATTTAGATCATCCCTTTAATTACACCCTGCAAAGCAGTCGCAAATTGCGCTTGAGAAAAGTTTTCGGCCTGAATTTTGCAGTTCTTCGAAAGCTTGCAGCAAAGCAGCGGGTTTTCGTATAGCCGCAACACCGCGCCAACGAGCGCTTCGCCATCGCGACTATCCACCTGATATCCTTGCACGCCGGCCTGTACCAATTCGGCAGGGCCACCGACTGGCGGCACAATGACTGGAATACCATAGGCCATAGCCTCCAGCACAGTCATGCCAAAAGTTTCTACCCATTGATCCACCCGTGACAGGTTCAACACCAATGATGCACGCTGATAATAAGGAGAGGTGTCTGCTACACGCGGATGCACAGTCAGGTTCGCTGGCAGGTCGCGACTGGCGAAATATCGGCTGATGGCCTCTGCCTCATCATTGACCAGCAATTCGAAAACCATGCCCTCCCGATCTGCCAGTCGCGCCGCCAGTGTCAGCAACTCAGGCACGCCTTTGTAATCGCGCAGCGACGCGATCATCAAAATACGGAAAACACCCTCTTGCCGTGGCTTGTATTCCCACAAACTGGCCCGCGCGGCAAATTGCGCATCCAAGGCGTTGTATATCCGCTGGTATGGCACCCCCGGGATAGGCATCGCCGCTTGATGCGCTTCCGACACATACAGATTAAAGCTGGATGCCAGCCGTGCAACACCCACCAGCAGCCATTTTAACGGCGCTGGTGTCACCGACACCTCATGGATATGATAGAGCACCTTACGCCCCGTCAACCAACCATAGAGCGCCGCGCCGAAAGGCAACAAAGTGTTCACATAGATCACCGCCTTGCGGTCAATGTCGCGCGCCAGCAGCAAGCGGATCAGCAGTAATACCTGGCTTGCCATATAGGTAACCAGCGTCAAAATCCTCCACCGAGTGCGCCGATACCAGTACTTGCGTATCGGAATGCCGCAAGCGGAAAGCACACCATCACCGTCGCTGCCGATGTAGAGCACCTGTATTCGGTCTGAACCCGCCAAGGCTGAAATCGCCGACTGCAACACTCGGGGGCTACCGGAACGGTCGTTCAGGAGATGAACGAAGACGATCATTGAAAATCTCCTTGAGCATTTTTGTAGCTGACCAAGATGATGCTAACCATTCGGTCCCAACCATATCTTGAGAGCGTGGCATTGCGGATTACGTTGCGGTCGTGCTGCTCACTGGTTGCATGTGCGATTACTTCTGCGTAATGCCGTATGTTGCCTACCCGGTCATTTGCAGGACGTGCCAAATACACCCCTGGGAGTTTACCGCCTGAAAGTGCAAACTCGGTATTACCCGCAAAGCCCGCCACCGGCAAGCCACACGCCAAAGCCTCAATCCAGGCCAGGCCTGCCACCTCGGGGGACGTAAACAGGAACAAATCCGCACCAGCATAAATTTGAGCGAGTTCTGATCGCGGCACGGGTGACCGAAATATCACGCGCTCAACCAATCCCAGTTGCTCGACCAAGCATTTCAACTTTTTCTCGGTGGGACCCTTGCCCACCACCAGCAGACGAAAACCCTTGGGCAGTTGCGCTAGCGCCTCGATCGCCAAATCTACGCCCTTGAGCCAGTCCAGTCGGCCAGCGTAAACCAGCAGCTTTTCGTCGGTGTTCCGTTGCAACTGCTGACTTACAGGAGGCATCGTGAAAGCTGCGGCATCTACGCCCAGTTGACTAAGTCGGATGACCTTATCAGATCCCTCAATTCCTAGCCGACGATCTACCCAAGGCCCTGCGGACAAAATCACGGATGCCATTCGCTTACTAGTCCACAGAAGCGGATCAAATCGCCACGAAAGGCTACGCAGAAAAAACGAGGCTCTATGCTTAATTGCTGGCGCAGCCGGCCAAAACTCCCGTCGCCAGCTTGGAATTAACTCATTATGATTCACAGGCCCCCAAATGACCGGCTTGCCCATGACCCACGCTGATGTCGGTATGCTGTCGTTGTGGAAATTCAGCACATGTATCAACCCTATCCCGTTGCAGAGCCGGGTACGACGGCGCAGTACCAATGGCCACGCCAACTGCCACAAGTAGGCATAGAGTCCGTAAAACCGCGCACCACGCTTCCACCAACTTGCCCAGCGCGGCAGATCAAACCCCAGCACCCAGACGCCCTTACAGGCTTCCCGAAAGTCCGCGTGGGCGATGAGTCGATCCCGATTGTTCCGGCGAGTCACAAGGATCACGCGATGCGAGCTCACTAGGCGGCGCAGGATGTTGAAGGCCACATAACCTTCGCTCGTCTCTCCTAGGCTAACGTCGTACGCAGCCACGAGAATCCACGGACGTTTTTTTTGTGGCAATGGATTAACACCAGATTCACCCGCGTGCAATGCTTCGGCCTCCTTCACGCGCGTGCTGCGGCGGTCATCCGCGTGACGTAGACTGAATCGATGCACTCCAGCACCTGTCGAAAAACAATTTCCGGCGGTCCCTCGGCGTCGATCACTACACCATCGATCTGCTCAAACAAGCTCAAGTACCGACCACGCAACTGGCTTGCTTTTTCAAGGGTCAACTCACCCTTGCGCCTGACCACCGTTTCTGGCAAAGCATCGAGATAAAGCAAAGAACCTTTAGGCGCACACAGCCGGATCAACCAAAGAGGTAGGGGGAAGTTCGGTATCCTTGAGCGAGTCAAGTCCGCCGCAAAATCGGCAAAGCTGCGATCGAGAACGATGACTTGGCCACGCAACGCGGCCATCCGCATCCACCATTTTGCGACTGTAAACGCCATTAAATAGTACGTGAGTCGCATCAGGCCGTTCCATTTTGACTTTACAGCGGCTTCGGCGTAAGGCTTTGTATAGTTCTGTTCAGTCTTTTTTCGCCGTAACAACTTGTGCGGCAGAGGAATCCAGTCGGGGAGCAGGTGCACCAGTCGGGGCTGAATGCCACAAGCTTTTCGGAAGGCCGCAAATAGCCGGTCCATCTGCGTGCTCTTGCCCGAACCATCCAGGCCGCTCAAACCGATCACGTGTCCCGCATGGCTGCCAATGCCCAGCTTGAACCGAAGATGCGCGAGTACCACTTTAGGAAACCACAGAGCGAATCCCATTAGCCCGCTAACGCCCGCTGACTCTGCGCGAAGCTTCCACTGGGGGAAGCCAGTCACACCTTTTCTTTCGATGCCATGAGCGGTTAACGACAAGCCCAACGACCGAGCCAGTTCGAGCAAAAACTCGGGGCTTGCACCACCTGAAAGCACTCGTGCCCAGTCCCGTTCGCTCAACCGACCTACGATGAGGCACTTCTGGATGAAGTTGACACCTGCGGCCAGTTGCGCGCTTGCGGCTATATCATCCCCTGCTGCCTCGACGATCTTGAAGAATCGCCGACTGATTACATCCGAGCCCACGCCGTACCATTCAAACCCGGCGAAAAAATCGACCTTGATGGCTTCGTCTTCCTTCTCATGACCAGGCCGGACAAGCACAACCTGCGCGAGGTACCCGATATCACGAAAGTTTGCCAAGCACCATCCGGCATCTCGGGCAACTTTCGCCAGCAGCAGGCATGCCGAAACCGCCTGCCGTGATGGCACCAAAATATCAATATCGCCACCCGTGCGTGCGTGGCCATCGCCACCACCACCACGCAACTCCAGCATCGGCATCCTGTCCGCGAGCGCACGGTAAATCAAATTTACGACTTCCTGCTTCACGCTCTTCCTCCAGTAATAATCTGCTCATACTCCCGCAAGAGGTCTTGCGCTGCCGCTGACCAGTTGAGACGTCGCTCAATCAACTCGCGTCCGCGCGTTGCCATTTCTGTCCACTCTGATCGCTGCATCAGCGCAGATCGCAAACCCCGTTCGATGCCAAAGGCGGTAGGCTCACACATGAAGAAGGCTCTGCGGTCGAAGAAATAACTGGCCTTGGCGGTGCGTGTAATCAACAACGGTGTCTCTAACGCAAGCACCTCCATGGCGGCAATCGAAAACACATCACACAGCGAGGGCTGCACAAACAAATCCAGAGAGCGGATGAAGTCGATCTTCTCCTGCCCGAATTTTGGCCCCACCCATTCAATGCCACGCTGACCAAACTGCTGCAACAGTGTCTGCGCATAGGACGAGTCTGGGCCAGCCAATTGCAAGCGCAAGTGCCCATCCGTATTGACGGCCGCAAAAGCCTCACAAAGTGCGCCCAAGTTTTTTTCCTCGGACAGCCTGCCCAGATAGCCGAGCGCCACATGCGACTTGTCTTTTAACGTCGGCTGCGCCATGGGCGGGTAATCCTCGAGATCGATGCCGTTGGGGATGCAGAACATTGCCTTTGGATTCACACACGCCAATACCTCCGTGGCCTCCTCTTCCGTCAGCACATGCAAGGCAGCGGCGTCTCGAAGGTGCCGCGCTTGGATAAGTGTGTGATAGAGGCATTTTTTGATTCGCCCGCGAGATGTTGCGCGCTCGGGCGCCAGCCCATCGTGTAGCGTCAGTACAAACGGTTTACCTAGCTGATTACACATGCGCCCCACCCACACATTCCAAGGCGCGTACACGCCATGCAAGTGAACAATATCCGCCCAGTTGATGGCCTCAATCAAGGCGTTGCGAAGCGGCAACCCCCAGCGCGAGTATGCCTCCACCTGGAAACCATCCTGGTGAATAAGCTGCCCCTCTTGCTCGACTGATTGGGCTTTACCAATGACGCGCACTTCGGCGCCATGACGGATGCTGTATTTGGCAAGGCCGGCGATCACCTGGTTGACGCCATTAGCGCGATCTTTGTTGGCTTTACCAAGAATAAAGTGAAGAGCTTTCATGAGGTAACTAGATTTTACCTTTGCGAGATTTTAAGGATAAAGACAAAAAGAGAATGCTCCAGACATAAATAGACAACAACCCATACAGATTGAATAACCACGTTTCGAACATAAGGTGAATACATGAAGTCAGCAATACCAGAACAAACGCCTCGCCAGCCAATGTGCCGCCAAATAATCTCAAGCCGCGGAACCATAGCGCCGTCAAAAGGAAAATCAAAATGGAACCCAAAACAAACCCAAATTCCTCAACCATCGCAAGGATAGTATTTCCCTTTTCTTGGGGATTAAACTTGTGAAAGTCATCATATTCACTAAATTCCGAGCTACGAAACCCCCAGCCCGACAGTGGTTTTTGAGAAATCGCATCTAGCCTCAGCGAGAAAAGTTTCTCGCGGGTTGAAAACATTTCCGCACCTTTATATTTTTCACCAATACTGAAAGCAGCAATCCAAGCTAGCCCGAGAATTGTCACAACCGCTGCCGTTTTCCGAAGAGAACTTAGATTTTGTTTTTTATATAATAAATACAGGGATGCCATTAACACCGCAACCAGAGAAGCGCGGGAGCGTGAGAATAAAATTATGGCAATTGTCAGAACAAGAAATAATTGACACACCCGTCTGCGCCAACCAGACGCGTTGTGCGAATAGTCAAGAAAGATAGGGAAACATATTATTGTGCAGTACGCACCAAGCCTATTCGAGTTGGCAACAACGCCCATGAAGTTCCCCTCGACAACAAAGGCCGAGTATGCGACAAGAAGGATAGCAAAGTTGACGCCTACAAACAGCAGTGCAAACCAAAGCGCTACCTTTTTAATAAACATCAACGCTACCCTGCAATTACAAACATTCCTGATGAGAAACAATAAGCAGATGAACATTGCGCCAAAAAGAAGCATTTTCTCTATCTCATCGTCGACCTTCACCGAAAAGGCGTAGTAATGAGCGATTATGGAGACATATGCAAAAAGAAATACCGCTTCCCGCCAGTTTGGAGCAAGAGCTCTACCTCTGATGAGCGCATACATCAAAAGCATAGCAACCAATAGAGCAAGGGCAAGAAATTTTGCCGTATTGATTTCCGGAAAAAAAGACTCTAACATCAAAAAACACCTAAAGGAGGCATATCGGCTACAGCTAAATTCGCCGCAAAGTCAAAACTATTTCAGACATAGCAATTTAGCCTTGAAATAGAGCTTAAGCAAAAAATAGGAAAAGCGAAGTAAAGCTAATCTTGCGGCACTGTATTCGCTATATGTTTCTAGGTAATACATTCTGCTTTTTATAAAAAGCAAAGAAGCCTTCGCGGTTGCTTCATGACTTGAATAGCTGTTCGCATGAAACGCTGTAATTTCGGGTGTGTAAATTATGCTTCCACCAAGCGCTTTAACCTTTGCAGATAATATCGATTCTTCACAATACAAAAATACATTCTCGTCAAGATACCCTAATTTTTGCAGAGACTCCATCCGAGCCATGAAGCAGCAACCTGACACCTTTAGCAATCTATCTTTGGGGGGCGAAGTTGGTAACTTTTGAACTCGAAATTTTTTCTGCAAGACACTGATTAGTTTGCTTATCGGCCAAAATAACTCTTGCATGTATGATGTTTCAAAATATGGATTTAAATTTCTGCCATTACTATCTATCACCGCAGAAGCGGCTATGCACGCCTTCAGGTCCGAAGCAAGGCAATCGTATAAATGCTTTAGATACTTTTTATCCTCGATTCTTACGTCAGGATTCACGATCAGCACTGCGTCCACAGCTAAAGCTTCGGCTACCTTTATACCTATATTATTCCCCGCCGAGTAGCCACGGTTTTCGTGATTCATGATGAAATAGACGCGACCCGATACACAAGCTTCTTCGGGGTTACTCCTTACCCATGCATCTACCTCGGCCTGCGTACCAATCACGGCATCTGGTCGCCAATCCGCCAGCCATGCTCTGATTATCGCCACCGATTCCGGCCGGGATGCATTGTCAACCAAAATAAGCGTGATATTCACACCAGTCTGCGCCGCAAGTTGCGGCGCAGATGCCATCAGATCCTGTTCGCTGTTGTAGTTCAATATAACTATAGCGATTTTATTATCTAACACGCTGTGTTCCATCAGAATAAAAGAAAATCAAAAGTTTCCATCAAAGACCTACAAATCGCCTAACCACACGAAATCCTCTCTGAAGAAATATCGGATATTTTGTGTCAAAGGACTCGCATGTAGTATGGATAAAGTTGACACTGTTTTTGTGTTTACGCCGCACAGCCTCAAAACTTCTGAAGTAATCACCCGACAATGATCCCCAGAATAAATTACGTTTAATTTTTGCCGAATCACCGGCAGATTGATGATAGATAGGCAGTGGAAGAACATAAGCTGACAGGCCTTGCTCGGCCACCGTCAGGCAATAATCAACACCGTATAGATGCCAATTATCGCAGGATTTGTCATCAAACTTAAGTTGTTCGAATACATTACTTGGAATAATCAAAAGACACTCATCAAGTGTCTGGACACGTTCGCAAGACTGCAACTCTTTACCCCAAATTCTTTTCGGTACTCCATGATAAATCAAATTTCTTTGTCGATCACAATAGTTAGTTCCACTTTCAGACATCCCGGCAACGCCCGCGACACCCAAGCTGTCTAGTTGCTTAAGGAAATCTGCCACCCTCTCAAGAAAATTCTCATCCAGAAGATCAACATCTTGATGGACAAACATCAGATAATCACCTGTTGATCGACGCGCCCCAGCATTAAGTGCTGCTGCTGCCGATTTGAAATTTTGGTTATCAATATTTTCTACAAGGATCAATTCATATTCTTTTGATTGACGCCTTAATGAACTCACTGTCAGTGAGTCTTGAATATTTGCATCGTTATAAACAATTATTATCGATATCATTTTATCGGCATGGCTTATGGCCTATCCTCAATATCTATTATTTAAAATAATACGGCGTAAATACGATATAAACGCCACTCTTTGTTTATTGATGAATAAGACCGCATCTGATGGGTTGGACCTTATGCCATAGCTTCGAAATTTTCGGTATGTAAAAGTATAGAAAAAGACTTTGAATTTTTTGGGGTTTATTATTTGGCAAAGCAACCCATGCTTTGCCAATAAAGCTAGGAAAGCTAATCTTCCTTTAAATGAAAGAAAGTCGAAAGCCGACGCACTAACCAATAAGTGGCCGCATTCCGCCCATTTTAAAGACATGAAATCCAAATTCAGTTGCTCTTTATCAATATCGTATGGAATGTCGAAGCATTCTCCACTGTCTAAGCCCATGCGGATTCGATTTAACACGTTGCGCCCCATATGCACTTCGTATAATAGCTTATCTTGCAAATAAGTACTTTTTGCAGTTAAAGCAAGAGCTCTTTGCACTAACTCTCTAGTTGTTCTACTTCTAATTGTGTCAACTGGAGAATATCCCATAATTGGGTTGGTAAGACCTAAGCAAGGCTTTCCCAGCATGGCGGCTTCGGGCAAGGCGCTTCCTCCGGTAACAGGTGCGCTATCTAGATAGAAAAAACAATTTTTCAGGTACTGGACATAAACTTCATGCTTAACAGAGGGAAGAATTACAAGCATCCCCTCCTTGGCAAGCTCCTTTAGTTTTTTCGAGGCATCAGGAGGTAACGAGCCTGGTCCGATTACGATACATTTTTTATTTAATGCTAGTATAAGCTCTTCTAATAAGCACGCAAAAACGCCACCTTCTCGAAAATCGTACTTGTAGCTAGGTCCACTGGAAAGGATGTAGTCCCCGGTGGTTTTCTCGATCATATATGGGGGGCTTTTCAGCGGAATACCAGCAAATGACCATCTGTACTTTGGCCTATACTTTTCCGAAATGGCGCGGCCAAAAATACTCACTTCAAATACAATATCTACAGCACTAAATCCATAAGTGAAGCAGTGGTCCGCATGGTTATACAAGCCTACTTTCGTACCAGTGTCGCGCGCAACTCTGGCCGCAAGGGTTGCAACAATATCATCAGGGTGAATATGCAACAGTACAGAATTATAATTCGACATGAGGGAGCTCAGCTCAACAACTGCTGAAATTCCCTTGGATTTTACGAAGCTTACAGTTGCTCCGCTATTACGCATATTTATCAAAATTTCTCTTGGGCATAAGCCAACGATTATCACATCTTGACATGGAGTTGCTCCATTTTCACTCAGAAGATTTTCTACTACTCGGGTGTGGCCTCCGGATGTAAAGCCTTCACTTAAAATGTGTAGAATTTTTCCATTCTTCTTTAATTTTATATTTTTCGGCAGTACTCTGAGTTCCTGAAGTTTTTGAAATAAGCAATCTTCTATTTCAGGTGCGCTATAACAATGTACGTGGTTTCTCCAGGCGAGACTGCCATATAATTTTGCAAGACCAATGGCACTCTTTAAGTCCGCAGAAATTATTTTTTGTTGGAGATCATCAAGGAGAGATCTTACTTGGTGATAGATCATATTGATTTCAAAGAAACGTTATTTTCAAAAAAGGAAAGAAGAAATGGGTCAGACCAATTTGTTTTGCATTTGTTTTTGTTGCCAACATATACAAGCCTTTTTCGGTGAAGGCTTTAGGCGCAACTCTTGTCTTGGCAAATCTGCAAACTCAACCCCGCTGAGCTCAAACATATAGTCTTGCGGGAATTTATCGGGATTATTTTTTACTGCCTCAATTTGAATTTCAATGATGATGACTTCTTGTTTGCTGTTGCGTACTTTTAGATCAACACGGTTGAATTTGTCGGCTTTGTAGTCTTTATTGCCTTCACTTTCCATCCAGGATGGTAATATCTTACTTTAAGTAATTCACTTAAAAAGCCTTCCAGTATGCCAAAGTTGGCTTTACTGCGCAGTAAACGTTTGATGGCCCAGTCAAAGGTGATTAGTTTTCTTTTCATGAGGTTAGTGACCGTTAACAACGATGGGTTTGCCTGACGCAGCGCTGTAAAGCACATCCGGGCAAACGTCTGCCCCATTGGGCCAGACAATGGTGCCAAGCTCGGGATCAACCCTGACTTGCCGAAAATAATGGTCGTCCAACAGGGCTGTAAATACACCGTTATAGGTTTTAACGATGGAGTCGAGGTTAACCACGGCATGCAACCCATCTTCAAACGTGAGGTCAAGGCAGCGCGCTGATAGCGGACGGACTTGTGTAACGTCTATCAAAAACATGTTGTTACTCCAGCGGTGCAATGCGATGCAGTTCAGCAGATTGGCGGGCGAGTTGCCAGTCTGCCATGAGATCTTCCTGGTGCTGAGTCGCCCATTCAATAACCAGCCCCAACGCACGCGGTGGCAATTTTCCGGCTAATACGGACAGGGTCTGAATATCAATTTCCACCTTGCTATCGCCATACCGTGCATGAAAATGTGGTGGATTGTGCTCGTTGTAGTACATGGCAATGATGATCCCAAAAAACCGGCTTATTTCAGGCATGTTTGTCCTTTAATTCAGTCTTGCCCAAACAAGAAAGGGGGTCAGACCCATTTTCTTTCATTTGTTTTTGTTGCCAACATATAGCATCCGTTCCGCCAGCGGCGTAGCGGGTGCCGGCGATGGCGATTTTGCCCTCAAGAGCTTTTTCAATATATATTTCTTGGTTGTATGCAAAAACTAAAATAGAAACTAATGGACTATTTTCGCTAATTTCATAATTTTGTTTATTATTTAGCATTAATTTTTGTTTTGATAAATTTAATAGATTCCTGAGTGAGATGCGGCCCGGTCTTGATCAATTCGGCTACATTGATACGTTGGCCTCTGAAATAATTTTCTACTTTTGTTTGCATAACGTCTGTCATGAGAGACACCCGCTGATAAAAATTAATTACAAAACGTTACCGCTTGGCATCCGGTGCGAATTTCTGAATCACTCATCAATGTTGAGCTCATCAAACAAACTGGCGATCCTTGCCGCGCCGTCCCAGCCATTCTCGAGTATCACTTCGGTACCGGCACCTAGCCTTCCTACATAATGTAGCGTGTGGCCGCACAAATAGCACATCAGCGTAACCCTGGCCGCCAGCGAGTTGGAAGGATACCAGTTTTCCTGGACTTTGTTCAAGATTCTACTGAGCACTACTTTCGGACTCCACTGTCCTCCGATAGATTGCGCTAGCATGAAATGAATCAGGTCGTAGCCCATCGGATAGATCGTATCCGAATACTCCCAATCAAAGACGTATAGCTTATCGTTGACTATGAAGGTGTTCCAAGGCGTAAAGTCACCATGACTTAGCGATGGAGGCAGAAGGCCTCGGCTGTTCTTCGAGATGTAGTGTAGAGATTTTACCATGCGACTCTGCCACGCTGCGCTCATGCGGGGTGAGACTGCTGCGTAACGTGTCTCCAACTGCTGCGCAAACCAAGTCTCATCAGCCAATGGATTGCGCTTTGTCTTGTTGAACAGCTCGTTCAGAAAATCAATGTGCAACTGCTCAATTTTGATTTTCGCTTTCGTTCGGCGAGTCTTCAGTGTATCCGTTACCAATAAATGCACACCATTCATCTGGCCACCGAAAACCACCTTGGGGACGTAGGCTGTTTCAAATGCCAGCGTATTCAGTAAATCCAGTGTCTCAGTCTCGTGACGCAGGAGCTCTCCCACTGTCTCGCTCCTCGTTACCTTGGCGAACCCCCTTATCTCCCCCTGCTCCGTCATGATTTGAACGGCCACTTTTCGGTGCGGACTATCAGTACCCGTGAAATATGCGCAGTAGCCACGAGATAATCCCATCAATTCGACCACGCAGGGTGTTCCTGTCAAGTAAACCCTTTCCCTAACCCAGAGTGACGATAGCCCAATATAACTGGCAGCAACGGCTATGCCCTTCAATATTTTTGCGCTTGCCAAGAGTGGCTGAAAGAGCGCCCATCCACTGGCAGCGACTTGGCGGTTGGCCAAGGGGATGAGCCACCAACGCTGGTTCGATCGTCCACCCACAATGCCATACGGGATGGCACCGGGTTGTGGCCGATCGCTAACCTGCACACCGAGTGCTTCAATTTCCGATAACGCACTGATAAATATTGGATTTGAAAAAAGTGGAGAGGTCATTGCTGGCCTAGCGCACCAAGCGGCTCAAAATAATCATCCCGCTCAATCAATAGGGTCAGACTCGATTGATTTTGTACAAAGGGCGAGGGCCGCGTGCTGTTGATATCGACGATGCCCTGAATGCTGCTGATTCTAAAGTTGTCGCTGCCCGCTTTCATGATCAGGCGGTAGATGCCCACCACACGGGGCTTGCGTGCCATGATGCTGTTGGCAATAAAGTCTTTGCGGGTGCTATTGCTGTCCACAATGGTACCCATCAGCGTTTGGGGCACTGAATGATAGTTGGCCAGTAGTTGTTTGGTGTCTTTGGGCAGGCAATAGCCGCCGTAGCCGGTGCCGGCATACAGAAAGCTGTAGCCAATGCGGGGGGCTGAGCCTATGCCTTGGCGCACATAGTTGTTCGTCCGGTCTTGTGAAATCGCTTGGGTCATGGCTTTAGACTATTCAGCTCAGACATGCCAGGCAACTCTAATGATGCGGCCGTTGCTTCGATGCTGGCAAAGGCAGAAAATAGCATTTCTGAAGCCTCACGGGCGGTCAACAAGGCTTGAAGAAATAGCTGCACATCAGTCATGTATTCATGCACCAAGAGATTGCGTAGCCTTCTGGCACCAATGAATGCTTCCGCGCTATCGATCCACTGCATTTTTTCGGCATAGGCAAGAACGTCCAGCATGGACTTGGGTGATTCGCCCAGCAATGCAGCAAACCGTGGCATCAGTTTTTCGCCAATTTGATCTTGCAGTCGCCCGAAGCGACTGACAAATGCATCCACCTTTTCAGCCAGTTCGGGGTGTGATTCCAATTGTTGTACCCAGTTGGCATCAATAGACAGCGCAAACAGCGTGCGCTGGGTGTACTGCAAGTGGCCGACCTCTTTGCGAGCCAGTTCCAAAGCAAGAAGAGCGTTTTCGGCGTGCTCGGGTAGGTAGCGTAGGGTCACAATAGAATTCCTGTGCGTTTTGCAATGTCAAAAATAGGTGCCAGGGGCGTGTTGGCATCTTTAAGGATGATATCGATCTTGCGGTCACCGAGGGCGAGCGTTATTGCACCTGACAATTGGCACAGTATTTGGGCACGATTGGCCAATGCTGCATCCGTCTCGAAAAACAGGTCAATGTCACCGCCCTTGTGTTGGTCAAGTGCCATCGATCCAAACACTCTAACCCGCGCGTCAGCACCCAGCACCCGCTGGGCTACGTGCCGTATGGCTTGGACTTGATTGCTAGTGAGTCGCATGCTGGATTCTCTGCTGATGGGTCATTGCGTCTACCCGACCCATTCGAACACACCCAAAAGGGGGCATACCCATTTGTTTCGAAGTCTTCAATTCGCTTGTTGCATGCATCTGTTTCAAACTCCCATAACCCAGCGCCCACCTGGCACCACACACACTAGCTTGCAAAACCGACTGTCGGCTCCCAATCTTGTCGCCAATCCGCGCAAGCTCAAAACCGAGCCTGCCAGAGTCAATGCCCCGCCGGCCAGCATCCCTGTCCAGCCAGGCATTACAAGTCTCACACCAAAGTCGACTAGAACGAAGAGGCCCGACAGCAGCAACAGCTTTTTTACCCCGGTAGACCAACTAAATCCGATCAGCACCTTGGCCACCCAAAGCATTACCAGTGTGTACAGAAAATAGGTGACGGCAAATGTGTAAGCCACACCCACCAAACCAAAGCGCGGAAGAGCCCACAGCAACAAGCCAAGTTGAAAGCTAATAATGGCCGTTTCTGTACCGATAAACCAGCGGGAGGCGCCTTTCGCAAGCTGGATGAAGCCCAGCGGCCACGACACTATTCGCCCAAAAATACCTAGCACGAACCAAGGTAACAACTCGGCTCCAGGCAAGAACTGCCTGGTGAAGAAAACTTCCATCATCCACGGCGCAAAGGCCAGCGTGCCGAGCAGGCCCGGCAAAGCCAGCAGCATGCCGATTTCAGTCTGCTCGTTGACAGTGCGCCTCGCTAACTTGTGGTCATGAATCACGCTGGTGAGCCGTGGATAAAAATCGGTTCCCATGGCCGACAGGATAAAGCCGGCAAACAGGCCAGAGATAGCCCAAGCGGCTTGGTACAGGCCGGCGGCGTCAATGCCAAGCTCGCGGGTTACCAGGCTGCGCGTCGCCATATCCAGACCAGCGGTCAGCAGCCCACTCCACATGAAGGCCATGCCCAAGCCCGCCAAGTGGCGAGTCCCGGTCAATGTGTCTGGCCATGACAGCGCTACCGACTCTACAGGGATCCGACGGGCAAACCACCACGACACACCGAGTGACACCGCTGCAGTGACTGCAAGTACCGGCACAATGCCGCGCACGCCCAGCCAGGCATACAACCCAATGGCCACGCCGGTGTTAAGAAGCATGGCGGCCACACTGGCACGGGCAATGTCGCCAATGCGGCGCACGCCCTGTAGCAGGGCTGTCTGCCCACCATTTACCGCGCCTAGGAGCAGCGTGACGCCCAGCACGGCAATGGCAGCGGCGTGTTCGGTGGAGCCAGACAGCCAAGTGCTGAGCAGCGGCGCCAGAGCGGCCGCCAACGCCCAGCCCAGCAGGCCGGTAGCCCAGCACGCACGGCGAAGAATGCGCACAGTGCGTGCAGCGGCCGTCGCGTCCTGCTGGCTAAAGGCGAGTGCTACCTCACGAACCCCGCTGCTGCCAATGCCAAGCCCTGAAACGGTGCCCACCAACCCGATGGCTGACATATACAGGCTCACCAAGCCAACGCCAGATGGCCCCAGAAGAATCGCAATGATCTTGACGCGGACGAGCGCGACCAGATAGTTGAGCGCATTCGCGCCGCCCATGATGGAGGAGGAGCGGAGAATATCCCGATAGGACTTGCCTTCGTCGCTCACGCTACTGCCATAGCCTTTGTGGTGGCGGCCACAACGGCGCCCACCTGCTCAGATTGCAAATGCGACCCCATTGGTAAGCTCAACACCTCACGATGTATCGCCTCGGCTATCGGCAAGCTGCCTTGCTTGATTTCCAATTCAGCATAGGCAGGTTGCAAATGGGGCGGAATGGGGTAGTGAATCATTGTGCCAATGCCTTGTTCGGCGAGATGGGCTTGCAACACTTCGCGTTGCGATGTACGCACTACGAATAAATGCCACACCGGATCGGCCCATTCAGGCACATAAGGCAAACCCAATTTGCTGCCGTCTAGCTGTTGCAGATAACCCGCTGCAATCTGTTTGCGTTTCTCATTCCACGCATCCAGTACTTTTAATTTCTCACGCAGGAAGGCTGCTTGCAATTCATCCAACCGGGAATTATAGCCTTTGATTTCGTTGTGGTATTTCACCTTGGAGCCGTAGTTGCCGAGTACGCGCACCTTCTCAGCCAGTGTGGGGTCGTTGGTGGTGACCGCGCCGCCGTCGCCAATCGCGCCGAGATTTTTGCCGGGGTAAAAACTAAAACCTGCCGCATCGCCTAGCGCACCGACGCGACGGCCTTTGTAGCGCGCACCATGCGCCTGTGCAGCATCTTCGATTACTTTCAAGCCATGCTTTTTAGCAATGGTGTTGATAGCATCCATATCGGCAGGTTGCCCATAAAGATGAACCACCATGATGGCCTTGGTACGAGGAGTGATTGCCGCTTCGATCAGTGAGGGATCAATGTTGTAAGTGCGTGCATCCGGTTCGACGGGAATGGGGGTTGCTCCGGCATAACTTGCCGCCAGCCAGGTCGCGATGTAGGTATTGGAAGGCACGATGACTTCGTCACCTTCGCCGATTCCATAGGCGCGTAGAATCAGGTGCAATGCATCCAGGCCATTGCCCACGCCGATGCAATGATCGGCTTCGCAGTAAATGGCGAATTCTGTTTCGAATTGTTTGACTTCGTTGCCTTGGATATACCAGCCGGAATTGAGCGTGCGGTCAAATGCTGCCTCAAGCTGGGAACGAAGTTCGATGTGGGGTGTTTTAAGATCAAGGAATAGCACTTTAGCGGTTGAGCGTGAGGTAAGTTCAACGTTAATGTCGATCAGTGCTTGTTCGGGAGAAATACTTCTTTGGGAAAGTTGCCTGAACAACACATCGCGTGTAATCACCTGCGCATCAATAGATTCAGCGGACAACTCAATTAAATAATCTTCCAAATCTCGTAACGCTAATGGATGTTCTTTTTGCATAACCACGGGCGTTTTAACCATGGTTATTTCATTCAGAAAAGCACGCCAAGCCATCTTGGCTGTTTCAATCTGAGTCGGCGCGTTTTGTTTAACCTGCTTAAAGAAAACATATTCCAACGTGTGTAGCTGCGCGACTGACACCAAAATTGAAACACCATTATTTAGACAGTGTTCATATAGCTTGATAGAAACGGGAAACGCTTCTCGATTGAGCAAGTAATCGAGGATGACATTTGAATCAAACAAATAACGATTACTCATATTTTTTTTCAATCCCGTCGAGCAAATCTAGCTCTTCGATTACAGGAGCTATTCTTGTAGCCCAGATTTGTCTTAACAGCATTGAAGAGGTTTGCGATGCGTTATTTTGCTCAAGGGCAACACGGTTCGCGCCAGTACGAATGTCTGACACGATTTCTTCATCGGGTATATCCACTTTCACCGAAAAATAATCATGCGCAAATTTATAAGGCTGCAACAACCTAACTTGACCTTTTTCAACGACCGCTTCAATTAACATGGCTTACTCCTTAACAATGTCCATGTGTCCCATAAATATAATTTACGCATGTTTCTCAAGCCAGTGTTCTTGCATTAATTCTCGATCAGTTTTTTCTTGAACATAAACATAATCTTCGCCAAAAATTGCATCTCGCAACCTTTTGAACTCAAAATATTCGGCGGGATATTCACCAGTTGCGTCACCTACCGCAGCTACACTAGCACTGCTAGGCGCTACGTTTTCCTGGCTTGGTGTTATTGGTTCTCTTGCTACAATTTCAGCATCTGGCACATCAACCATGATGCTGAAACGCTCGTGAGCAAAACCGTACTGTTTCGAGAATAGCAAACGTCCATTGTCATAAATAGCTTCAACCAACATGATGATCTCCTTTTGCTTGTTTAATAAAATCCTCGTAGTCGCGAATGTAGTCCGCGCCGTCGTAGTAGTGCGATGCAAATACCAGTAACACCGCATCTGCTGAGTACTTGTATTGAATACCCCACACCATGGGCGGCAGGTGGATACCGACATCCGGTCGGTCCAGCAAAAACTCCTGCCGGTTAATGCCGTCATCCGCCACGACCGCGCAACTGCCGCGCACACAAATCAAGAATTGGTGGCATTCGCGGTGCGCGTGCTCACCACGCGTTTCCACACTGGGTACTTCAAATACCAAGAAGTAGCGCTTAGGCGTAAACGGAATACTTCGGTCGAACTCGCCGACTGTCAGGCTGCCGCGAATGTCGGGCACCCGTGGCATGCGGTGCAGGTTGACTCCCGCTACACGTGTGGCGACTGCACCGACCGCAGGTTTTGCTGGCATCATGTCAAGTTGATCGCTGCGAGCCGCATCCACGTAGCCTACGATCTTGGCCGGGTTACCGACTACCACTGCGTTGGATGGGACGGAACGGGTGACCACTGCGCCCGCAGCCACCATGGCTTTGCTGCCGATGGTCACGTCAGGCAAGATCACCGCGCCCGCGCCAATGGAAGCGCCGTCATGGATGGTAGTAACGAGGAACTTCTCCGGTTTTTGCTGGCTGCGTGGAAACTTGTCGTTGGCAAATGTGACGTTCGGTCCGATAAACACATCATTTCCCACACGCAAACCATCCCACAGTTGCACGCCGCTTTTGACGGTAACGCGGTCGCCGATCACCACATCGTTTTCAATCAGGCAGTGAGAGCAGATGTTGCAGTCCTGCCCAATCTGCGCACCGGGCAGCACAACGACAAACTGCCAGACGCGCGTGCCTGCGCCGATGGTGGTGGATTGAACGTCTGACAGCGGGTGAATAAAGGGTTGGGTCATGGGGTATTCATGCATTTTGGTAAGTGATGCGAGCTAGGGAAAATGGGGCGGACACCAATACTACCTTGCTCATCGGCGATCCCATTGGGGGTGGAGTGCGCGATAATTGACGCGCGGGAATTGGCAAATCTTCCACTTCAAGGCCTGCAAAGCGCTGGTGAATACGTTGTGCGATGTCCCCCACTTGAATGACTTCACCCAATCTTTTTTTGGTGTAAAAACTCGGCAAAGTCGAGTAGCTCCGCCAACACCGTTTCTGGAAGTTCTTTTGCCACCTGATTAAGACGTTCTGCTGTATTCATTGTTAAACCTCTTTTTCAGTTTCAGATATGAAAAGGTACAATACTCGATATATCACGCCATCGCTTCTTTTAGTCCGTCATGCGTCGGTTGTGTTTTTGGTAGCTGTATTGATAAACGTATTTTCCATGGTAACTGGAAGATGATGCAGGCACATCATTAAACACGATACCGTTGATGCTCACTCCAGCCTGAAGTAGGCGTTTAATGCTTTGTTCCAATTCCCGCATGGGATGTTGGCCCGCTCTGACAACCATCAATGTCACGCTGGCCATACGGCCTATAATAGCTGCATCGGTGACTGCTAAAATGGGCGGGGAATCGATGATGACATGGTCGTAATGTTGACTAATGCTTTCCAGAAAAATACCAAATCGCTCAAGCAGTATTAATTCCGAGGGATTAGTAGGGAGCGTTCCGGTAGCGATAAAATCGAAATTTGCCACCGGTATTTTATGAATAGCTACATCCAACGTTATTGTGTTTGTAATTAATTCGGATAAGCCTTGTTCCCTTGCGACGCCAAAGTGTTGATTTAAATATCCTTTGTGTAAGTCCCCGTCTATCAGCAATATTTTTTTTCCAGCATCGGCCAGTACAGCGGCAAGATTTATCGCAACAAAAGATTTGCCAACTCCGGGGCTTGGCCCGGTAATCATGATGATATTGTTTTGCGCTTCCAGAAAAACAAAATGCAGAGAGGTGCGCAAACTGCGTAAACTTTCTATGGCAATGTCCTCTTCGTTCTCGACCGCCAGAATAGTAAGCTCATTGCCATGTTGCTTATGAATGCTTTTAAACTTGATACTCATTTTTTCTTGCTGCGCACTGTGTGGAATGGTTGCATAAACCGGGATATTCAACTGTTTTTCAATTAAATCAGGATCTTCTACGCCACGGTGTAGCGCTTTCCTGATAAAAACCCAGACAATGCCTAAAATTAATCCCAAGATAAATGCACCAGCAACAATCGATGTTTTTTGGGAGTTCACAGGCAGGGTAGGCAATACCGCATAATCGATAATTCTTACATTACCCACTGTGCCGGCTTTTGAAACGCGCAAAGTCTGGTTGTTGTTGAGCAGAGCAGTATAAAGTTCAGTGTTGACCTGTACGTCTCTAGCCAGTCTTAGAATGACTTGCTGTCTTTCGGGGAGTACTTCAATTTTTTTGTCGTTAGAAATCATCTGTCCTTGCAGACGATAAATTTGCTTGTCGATAGCGACAACTGAAGGATGCGCTTCGGTAAATCTTTGCCGTAGTTCATCACGCTTTTGTTGCAGTAGAGTGGTTTGGGTTTGTATTTCCACTACGCCTTCTAAAACGCCTTTGGTTTCTATATCTAAGTCGATAGAGCCATGACGGGTTCTGTAATCATTCAAGGAGTTTGTTGCGGCCTCCAGTTGCTGTTTAATAACGGGGAGTTGCTTATCCAGGAATTCCAATGTTTTTTGTGCTTCCGCAGTTTTTTCCTCAACATTTTGCCGGACATAAATATTGGCGACTTCGTTTAATGTCTGGAAAGCAGAATCTGGGCTTGTCGACTCCATGTTTAACTCTAGGATGCCGGTTTTTTTACCCTTTTCTTTCACGGTAATATTTGCTTTTAACAGATTGATCGCATTAGTCAGCGATTGCCGCATGAGTATAAATTGGGTATCGGGGCGCGATTTTAAAAGCGATACAAATAACATGACGGATTGTTGCTGGCCTTCAATTTGTTTGCTGGCCAGTTTACCCACTTGACCTTCCAGTACGAGTTCATTTTTATCCATTAACCGAAAATGCCCTTGTTCTCCTGCAATTAATGTTAATTGTTTGCCCAGCCAAGCTGGCGGCACTGTCAAGGTGCTAATCTGAATAGCTTCGCCGCCCCAGGCATAGTCTGATTGTCCGAATAAAGAACTGGAAACTTCGTCGCCTCCATTGGGTTGTTGAAATCGTCTGGCGATGGCCTCGCCAATAACAGGAAAGTACTTTGGTCTGGCTATAATATCCAGATCAAGGTTTTTAACGGCAGCTCCTAATATCATCCTTGATTTGATGATCTCAATTTCGGCCTCTGCCGGCACTTCCTCGCCCATGAGCCCGGCTACTGGTTCCAGAGCGCCCAAGGAGGGTGAATTTTTTTCAATTTGCAACAGCGCATCAGTTCTGTAAACGGGGTTGTCAATCAAGGAGATGGCAGTCCCGACAACCAATGCTACAGCAGTAATAAAAGCAATAATCCATTTGTTATCAATAAGGGTTGCCAGTAATTCACCTAAATCGATTTCATCATCATCTTGGCTCGGCAAATAATTAATAGGGGCTTTTTTATTATCGGGATGAGTGTTTGGCATTGTGTATGAAACAGGGTTGAAATAAATTCAAGTAATTATTGTACAAGCTGCTGGGGTCAATAGTTAGAAGCTTGCAAGGACTATAAGAATTAATCTGTGTACGTTCGCATATTGATTTTCATATCTTTTTTCCAAAGAGAGGGGGACTAAACGCTTACTGTCTTTTGCTCAACTTATTTCGTGCTTGTTCCTTAGCTTGATGGCAGCAGATGTGAAGTTAAATCTTATTCCGGTATAAAAGGCTGAACCTTCAAAGAGCCGTCAAATATATTCAGCAGTGTGATAGTGGGTTGAATCTGCGCAATGATTTGATTCCAACGTATACCTTCGGCACGATCGACAAAAACCACGTCGCGGGGCTGTAGAGGGAAACGGTCAGCTAATATTAAGGCGTCGGGTGATTTGGCATCCAGATGAAAAATTTTCGGCTTCCCCATGCCGCCCCTAAAGATAAAGATCCGTGCTGCATCGGCCAAATCCTGGCTCAGTCCACCCGCATCACTAAGCGCGTCAACGAGTGTCATGCGGCCATTGCTCATAAACAGACTGCGTGATCTTGCCGAGCCGCCGCCGGCACCGCCGGTATCTCCAAAAATGAAAACCTTGTTGAACTGCCTGTCCGGCACGTTCAGCACATCCCCCGCTTGAAGCGGGACATTTTGACGAATATCTCCGCCTTCATAGAGAGACAGTAAATTGACTTTATAAGTTTTTCCCTCACGAGTCAGGATAATGTTGCGTGAATCTGCTTCAGGACCTAATCCGCCAGCACTGTTGATTGCCTCCAGTACGGTTAAAGGAATATCTCTAACCATCTGAATGCCTGGAGTGCCGACTTGACCGACAACATAAACCCGTTGACTTCTAAAGGAAGTGACCCGCACGTCGAGCTGGACTTTCTCGATATATACTGAAAGCTTTTGAGTTAATTCATCGCGTATTTCTTCAACTGTTTTACCGGCCGCTTTAATTATGCCCACATAAGGATAGAAAATATTGCCGTCTTCGCCCACAACTGTGCCAGCTGTTTCTGCCGAGCGAAATTCACCCGCAGGGATGGTCAATTCAGGATGCTCCCAGACCGTTATATTAAGAATATCTCTGGGGCCAACACGATACTGGCCGGTTGAGTTTTTAATCGGCGGATTTTTTATTGCTTTAGAACCAATTCGATAGTCGTAATAAAGATTGGCGACATTATCGGAACCTAAGCTCAAGTTGTTAACGTCTTTTTCCAGGTCAACGATTAACTGAGCTGTAATGAGCTGAATATTCAGCTTTTTTAAAACGGTTGCATTATTTTCATTAATAGGCATGTCTTCGCTTGACTGAGTGGCAAATTGCCAGATGTGTTGGCCGGGAATGACGGTACAAGCTGCAAGCTGGGCCACTGCAATTAATGTTAGTAAGCTAATGATTCTCATAAACTTTTATCTAAAATGTAATCAGTAAGTAATGGATCAAAAGTTTTGTTAAAACAGTTATGGACAGCTGCTTGTATAAAATTTTTAATCGGTAGGTCTTGTGGCGAACATTAAAGTTTTGGTACCCATAATGCTATACCTTGTTCTATTAAAGTGAACGATTTTACAAACGCAGATGCATCTTGTTTATAAGGATCAGAAATATCGAATCCTCCCCATTCACCCAGGCGAAAAACTTTTCCTTTAGCGCTTGGCTCACTTTCTTCAATGGCGAGTTTATGGGCTAATTCCATAACCAGGATAAGATCAGCGTTACGAATCATTTCCCTAGTCAATTGACAAGCACGATAGCCTGAAATATCAATGCCCTTTTCTATCATTAGTTGGCAAGCATTCGAATCGGGTGGATGGCCAACCAATGCACCAAGACCAGCTGAGCTAACAACACATTCACCTTTATTGTAGGCCGCAAGTGCATGTTTTAACAACCCCTCCGCCATAGGGCTTCTGCATATATTACCGATACAAACAACGAGTATATTTTTAAACAACGTCTAAATCTTAAAAAGAATGTTGAAAATATTGCAAACTGAATTCTGGTGGCTTACCACCCAAAAGGCAAGCTTTAAAGCGTCGCTGACAGATATTTCAACGAGCTTTATGCTTTCAATGGGATTTAAAGTAGACAGAGCGAGACTTTCACCCGCTGGAGTTATCAACCTTGCTCGGCCGTACACCACAATTATTACAATTATCACTACGGTGTGAGTTTTAAATCAAATGTTAAATTTATAACTAAAGTTTCGGAGTTCATATTTTTCAGCAAACCATTGTTATAAAACAATAAAAGTTGAGTTTAGTTGGAAAATTTGCATGCCTTGATTCGTAAATATCGATTATTATTGGTTAAGATGAGTGGTAGCAGCATTAGAGCCCGGCACCTTTGTTCTCCTTTATTCGTGCTCAACCTCCGGAGAACCGCTGGAACAGTTCGTGCGCGGCGATACCCCCGCAACCGATCAGGACACCGAAGTAGACGATCGTCACGACGTTGGCTAGGTGCCCGAGCAGCATCGCCCCGCCATCGCGTTGGATCAGGCCCACTGAATAGAACAGCAACGCCAGAGCCGGCAGGGTGTTGCTGAACGGGACGAATCCGAACGGCGCCATCAGCAGCAGCGCAGCCAGGATGAACGCGAGGTTGTTGAGCAGGTTCTGCGCGCGCCCTCCGACGAACACGCGTAGCCGGTGCGGCCGGCTGATATTTTCCAGGCGCCGTACCCACACCATGCCGCAGGCCAGACCGGGGCGCAGCTTGTCGACCGGCAGTGCCTTGTCCTTGAGCTTCCTGGGCAGCCACAGCGCTCGCCCGATCAGGCGGCTGATGCCGATCAGCAGGATCGCAGCACCGAACGCCGTGCTCACGCCGGGAATTGATACCGGGATCAGGAACACTAGCGTCAACAGGATCGTCAGCAGCAGCAGGCCTTCGTCGCCGAACACGGCGAGCAGTTCGCCCAGGGTCAACCTGTCCTCGGGCAGGTGGTCGATGATCGCGGCGAGTTGCTCGCCGAGCGCGGCGTTGCCGGGGTCGCGTGCTGCATGCTGGATGTCCAAGGTCGGCTCCGCCGTTATTAAGTTCAATGCCTGCCTTTGTTCGCCATGACGCTCAATCAACCAGGCCCGACAAGTGCGGCACGAATATCACCGCCGCCGCGGTGACGATTGAAGACTGTGGAGCATCCATCTGAAGAATGTTTCTAATCAGCCTAATTTTTATGTCCGCAATGTCGATTTGATCTATTGTTCGTTGGGGCTGGGAATGTGTCTCTCATGAGTTTTTCCTGAATTTTGTATATTTCGGCGGGGGTCGCTCGGTTTGTTTTTGCTGGGATTTTTTATTACAGCATTTTCAAACCATGATAATTGCAATCAATTTTCCGTTCGTGGTGAGCCCTTGAGCTACGCTCAGGAGAGCCTTGTCGAATCACATCAGCTCTTCGACAAGCTCAGAGTGAACGGTGAATTATGTGATTTGTCATTAATCACCATTGAAAACGCTATATCTCTGTTTTTCAGAGGCTTGAGTTTTTCACGGCAACTCTGGATAAAAGCACCAGCGCTTGGGCTGGATACTTTATAAAGGACTTATTTTTGCGATAAGCCCAAACTTCGGATGATCCAAATAATAGACCTCATTTACTTTAATGGAGCGCTGTTCATTTAACCGGTAAATCACTGTTCTGCCAAGGCCACTGTCAGGGTTAGCGCCAAGTTCCAAATCGACCGTCATTTGCAAACCTTGGTCATGTTGCATCTGGACATAGCCGTTCAACTTACCGTCGGTGGATTGAATATGCACAGGAGCGCTTGGCTCCCCGCCCCCAACCGGCTGAATCCAGGCAACATGCAGGATAGGCCGGTAAGCCGAATCTTTCGCTAATGCCGCATAACTGTCATCCAGCGTGGTATTATCCGGTTTTTTATAAGCCGATAGCTCGGTCAATGGAGACGCCCATTTGATTTGGCTGGCGGTCTGCTCAAACACCTCGGTATTGGGCATTGTCTGCGAAAATACGATCAACTCTATTTGATAGGCACCGCCTTCAGCTAACAGTGGGCTGCTAAAGAACCCCATTACTGCTGACAGGCTGCAAGCCATTATTTTAAGTATAGTCATTTTTTAACCGCCGGTTTAAGCGTTAACTTATTTAGCAACTCGGTTATAAACTCAAGCTTCTGCTCGGTCGTTTCAAACGGTTTTATAAACCTTAACTTGTCCGCACCATCGAATTTATAAACCTGCGCCTGGGTTTGTATCAGGAAAATCAACTGTTCGGCATTGATGTTCGGCGTTGCCGAAAAAATGATGCGCCCGCCGCCTGCATTAGCCTCTATTTTCTTGATGCCCAGCTTTTCAGCCTGCTGCTTTAATTCGGCGACGCTGAACAAAGTCTTCACCGGCTCGGGAAACAAACCAAAACGGTCGATCATTTCGACCTGCAACTCACGTAAATCTTCCTGGGTTTCAGCATTAGAGATGCGCTTGTACAGCACCAGTCGGCCATGAATATCCGGCAGATAATCTTCCGGGATCAGCGCCGAGGTTTGCAGATCGACTTCCGGCCCCCTGTCCATCGGCGTATCGAGTTCCGGCTGTTTGCCCGACTTTAACGCACTGACCGCCCTTTCCAGCAATTCGGTATATAAAGTAAAACCGATTTCCTGGATTTGCCCGCTTTGGTCATCGCCCAACAATTCGCCCGCACCGCGAATTTCCAGGTCATGCGACGACAACATAAATCCTGCGCCCAAATCGCCGGACGCTACGACCGCTTCCAACCGTTTGATGGCATCCTTGCTCATCGAGGTAAGTGGCGGCACGATAAAATAGGCATAAGCCCGGTGATGCGAACGCCCTACCCGACCCCGCAACTGATGCAACTGCGCCAGTCCCAATTTATCGGCGCGATTGATAATAATGGTATTGGCGCTGGGGATGTCGATGCCGCTTTCAATAATCGTAGAACACAGCAACAGGTTAAAGCGCTGATGATAAAAATCCAGCATGACCCGCTCCAGCTCGCGCTCGGGCATTTGTCCGTGGGCAATTTCAATCCGCGCTTCGGGCACCAGCGTTTCTAAGTCCCTGGCCATTTTCTCCATGGACTTAACGTCGTTATGCAAAAAAAACACCTGCCCGCCGCGCTTGATTTCGCGTAAACAGGCTTCCCGAATCTGCGCGTCTATCCATTCGCTGATAAAAGTTTTGATCGCATGACGGTTAGGCGGCGGAGTGGCGATAATGGAAATGTCTCTTAAACCCGACATCGCCATATTCAAGGTGCGCGGAATCGGCGTTGCGGTCAGGGTCAGCATATCCAGTTCGTTGCGCAGCTTTTTGAAATGTTCTTTTTGAGTCACGCCAAAACGGTGTTCTTCATCAATCACCACCAGCCCCAGCGCTTTATATTTGATGTCCTTGGACAATAACTTATGGGTGCCGATGATAATATCGACCTTGCCCTGCTCCAGGTCGTCGGCAATCTCTTTTTGCCGCTTGGGACTGACAAAGCGCGAGGTCACCTCGACGCGCACCGGCCAATCGGCGAAGCGGTCGCAAAAATTCTGATAATGCTGCTGCGCCAGCAACGTGGTCGGCACCAATATCGCCACCTGCTTGCCATTTTGCACCGCAATAAACGCCGCCCGCATCGACACCTCGGTTTTACCGAAACCGACATCGCCGCAAATCACCCTGTCCATAGGATGAGGGCTAGCCATGTCTTCCAGTATCGTTTCGATGGCGGTCTGTTGATCCGGCGTTTCTTCAAACGGAAACGCATCGGCAAAAGCCGCATATTCGATATTTTCAACCTGAAAAGCGTGGCCTTGCTTGACCGCTCTTTTGGCGTGAATCTCCAGCAATTCTGCGGCGACATCGCGGATGCGCTTAATGGCTTTTTGCTTGGCTTTGTTCCACTGATCGCCGCCCAACTTATGCAAAGGCGCATTTTCCGCACTCATGCCGGTATAGCGACCGATCACATGTAGCGACGAAACCGGCACATAAAGCTTGTCATGATTAGCATATTCCAAGGTCAGGAATTCCGACGCGATGCCGCCGATTTCCAAGGTCTGCAAACCCAGGTAGCGACCCACGCCATGCTCCTGATGCACTACCGGCGAACCTACGGTCAATTCAGTCAGGTTATTGACGATGTTTTCCAGCGCATGCGCCCCGGACTTACGCCGTCTGCGCCGTTGCTGGGCTTTTTCTCCGGATAGCAGGGTTTCGGTGATAATGGCAATGGCTGGATTGTCGAGCCACAAACCATGATCCATCGGCGCAACCAGAAGGCACGGCGACACTTCGGACTGGAGAAACGTGTCCCAGCTTTCAACCTGCTTCACGGTAATTTTGTACTGCCTTAATTTCTCCATTAAGGCTTCCCTGCGCCCCGCCGATTCCGAGACAAACAAAACCTTACCGGCAAAACTGCTGACAAACTGCTGCAATGCCTGAGCCGGTTGCTCCAATTTTGCATCGATGGTCACATTGGGCAGCGGACGGCAGTTGAAAGCGATGCTGTCTTGCTGTTCGTTGGCCGACGTGCCGCCCATAGTAATACGGCCAAATGCCCCAACCCGTTGCACCAGTTCCTCAGGCGATAAAAACAACAGTTCCGGCTTCAGTAACGGCCTGTCCACAGCGTATTTCCGTTGCTGAAACCGGTCCTCGGCCTCGGCATAAAAAGCCTGTGCGGTTACGTCGAAACTTTCCGACCTCACCAAGGTCGCAGATTTTGGCAGATAATCGAACAAGGTCGCCATTTGCTCTACAAACAGCGGCAAATAATATTCAATTCCGCCGGGCGCAATGCCTTTGCTGACATCCTGATAGAAATGGTTTTTGGGCGAAATTTCCGAAAAAGCATCGCGGAAAGCCTGGCGAAAATGCTTGATAGCCTCATCGCTAAACGGAAACTCCCGTGCCGGAAATAGCTGAATTTGCTCGATTTTTTCTAATGATCGCTGCGTTTCAGGATCGAAAGTGCGGATAGATTCAATCTCTTCATCGAATAATTCAATACGATACGGCGCTTTACTGCCCATCGGGAACAAATCTACGATCGAGCCCCTGACCGCAAACTCGCCGTGCTGGTAGACCTGCGAAACGCAATGATAGCCGACGCTTTCCAGCTTGAGGCGGTTCAGCTCCAGATTAAAATCATCGCCGACTTTAACCGAAAAACTGTTGGCCAAGACATGCTCGCGAGGCGCCAATCTGTGCATCAGCGTAGTCACCGAAACCACTAGCGCGCCGCGTTTCACCTGCGGCAACAAAGCCAGCGTTTTCAGTCGTTCCGATATAATTTCCGGCAACGGTGAGAAAACATCGTAAGGTAGCGTTTCCCAATCCGGAAAATGCAAAATGGGATGTTCATTTTGCAAGAAGAACGCTAACTCATGCTCAAGCCGCAAGGCAGTCTGATTATCAGGAGTGACAATAACAAACAGGCAAGCTTCATTTTTAATGGCGGAAGCCAAAGCCAGAGAATCACCGCAGCCGGTTAACCCCGTCCAGATAAGCGTTTGATCTTGTTTTTGCGGAGTTTTAGGGGAGAAAATTGAACTGTTAGCCATTAAAAAATCTTATCTTCCGTTCCCACCTGCCGCATGGGAATATGCAGTTAAGGCGGATCGCGCCACGAATCTTAGCCAGTCTGTTTCAGCTGGAATTAGCCTAATTATAATCGTTTAAGTCGGCTAATGGTTGGACTATTAACCAAGCGACTGCCTGTCACTCATTTTTCAATCATCATTGCCCTGCCTTTTAGTAACGGCTTGCAGTAAGGTACAATAATTCCGAGTTGTGCCAAATACATCCCAACACAACATGAACAGCAATGAACTAAGTAATGGATAAAAAGTTGTTTAACAATCTGTAGAAGCGGCTAAAGCCGCTCCTACATCAGAGTTTTGTTAAAACAGTTATGGACACCTACTTATTACTTGCCGCCCTGTTGATTTAGTTAAATCCAAAAAAGAGGTCATACCATGAAAAAGAGCTTGTTCCTGACTATTGCGCTGCTGGTTTCTGGCAACGTAAGCGCCGCCACCGATCATTACGTATTGCGTGATGGCGACCATGTTCGACACTTAAAAATCACCAAAATCAGCGACGATTACACCGTCAGCGCTAATGTAGACTTTGAGTCTGCTGCCGACAAAGCCCACTGTTCCGAGACTATTTCCGGCAAAGCCAAGAGTACCGGCGAAAACGAATTAGTCATGAAAAAACATTCTGAAAGCGAAGCCAGTTTCTGTGAGCTGAAAATTCAACTGAGTCCCAACGGCGCGAAAGTGGAAGAATCCAAAGATTGCAGCACCTTTACCGTAGGCAAATGCCACTTTTCCAGCGATGGCAAGGAATTGGTTAAGGTAAAATAATGGTAACTATTCAGCGTCAAGCTATGCCTAGTGTTGTAGGAGGGGCTAAAGCCCCTCCTACAATGGCACGGACTGAAATATCACTGAATAGTTACAAATAATGTAGGCCACCTTGAAGCGCATCATTTGCGAGTGATGCGCTTCGTACCGCAGCAATCTAGTGGACTACGTTAGGGATTCAGAAATCACAAACATACCAATTTAGTGTGAATAATTACATCAAACCATTGTAAAGAAACTGTATGACGGGTATTTTGGTGGTTTCCGCATCCCTTAGTGAATATGCACCTCTCGCGACTTTGCCCTATCGCTTCTTTCCAATGTATAACGATCCGACTGATTGACCTTGCGTGTTCCATCATCGTTAAGCTGAATGAGCGTGCCTTCATTTTCAATGCGATAGTGTCTGGTGGTTGTTCCCGTACGCGGTGTTAAAACAACGGTTTGGCTTTTATCATTCCAGGTATATTTGCCTTTTTCATAAAACTCCTTTGAGGATTCTTTTGCGGGCTGAGTCACCAACAGATAATTGTCATTTTGTTTTAAAGACAGCGTGGCTTTAATCCCATCGCAATCGTTGCAAGGAAGATAACCGTAAAAAACACCATGAAACTCCAGGCTTTTATCGGGAGTGTTGAAATGAGCGGTGTGATCTGTTTCCTTCTGGTGACTAGCTACGCGCGCTTTGAGGAGCAGCTCTTGAGCTTCACGGTCTGTTCCTGCTATTGCCGGATGCGCGATAAGCAGACTGCCAAAAAGAAACAAAGCCCGATGGCGTTTTAATTGTGTTTTTAATGCTTGCATGATGAGTTCCTTAGTTCGTAGGTTAGGTTAGCATAGCGTACCCCGGTATTTATTGTCATCAATATGTTGGTACGGTTAGCACCTATCCAATCCACGCAGATAGAGGCTTGCATTGTGCTATATTCGCTTCCCCCCAGCAAAGAGCCGGTGAGTAAAGGGTTTTATTATTTTAGCTGTTGAAAGTCATCTTGGTTAACGAACAAGAACAATCCAAATTTGGATAGGCAATAATCTGTTTACTGATGAATATCTGATAAAATATATCTTTATTAAGATTACCTGATTAGCAAGCTGCTTCAGCTGAGCCTTAAAAGTGTATACTGGAGCCCTTTACGTCAAGAGGATTGTGCCATGCCGATGAATCGCGTCCAATTCCAACCGGGGCTATCGCTGCCCGAATTTCTCAAGCAATTCGGCACCGAAAGCCAATGTGAGGCCGAACTCGAGCAATCCCGTTGGCCACAAGGGTTTGTCTGTCCTTGTTGTGCCCAGACGGGTCACAGCGTGTTCAAGCGGGGTCGGCATAAAACCTTCCAGTGCACGTCCTGCCGCCACCAAACTTCACTGACCGCCGGGACACTGTTCCAAAGCACCCAACTGCCGTTGGCAGTCTGGTTTTTGGCGATTTATCTGGTCAGCCAGGCCAAGACGGGGTTGTCCTCGTTGGCGTTGAAACGGTTGCTAGGGGTCAGTTACCGGACGGCATGGCTGCTCCAGCACAAGCTCATGTCCGCCATGTCCGAACGCGATGCCGCCTATCCGCTCAGCGGTCATGTGGACATCGACGATGCCTACCTTGGCGGAGAACTTAGTGGCGGCAAGGTGGGCCGGGGATCGGAAAACAAGGTGCCTTTTGTCGCAGCCCTATCGTTCGACGACGCGGGACACCCTCTGTATGTCAAGATGTCCCCCGTTCCGGCCTTCACCAGCCAAGCCATCGCCGACTGGGCAAAAGCCAACTTGGCGTCCGGTTGCGCCGTCCTTTCTGACGGGTTGGCCTGCTTCGCCGCCGTGACCGTGGCGGGTTGCCAGCATGAGGCCATCATTGTGGGCGGACGCAAACCCAAGGAGATGCTTGAGTTCATGTGGTTGAACACGATACTGGGCAACCTCAAAACCAGTCTCGGCGGGGCTTACCATGCCTTTGGCTTTGCAAAATACGCCTCGCGCTATCTGGGGGCGTTCGCCTACCGCTTCAACCGCCGCTTCCAACTCGACAGGCTTCCCGTCCGGTTGCTGGCGGCTGCCATCGCTAGTGGCCCCAGACCTGAAGCCTGGATTCGCTCAGCTGAAGCAGCTTGCTAATCAGGTAAGATTATGCGGCTGACGGCTTCCCAGCTACAATCCAAACACAAAGCTCATCATTGATGCGCTTAAGCGATGGAGACCGTGGAGATAACTTATCACGGTCATACGCTTGGCGTGGTTCAGCCGGTAACGCTCATTACCCATTCAAAAGCTACTTGAAATTAGCCTACCATTGCCTACCAAGCACGCCAACTAATCCGCCAATTTGCACTTAGCCACAGCATGGACATGGGGGATGCCCTAATTGCTAGGTGAGAATGACGATATTTTTTGTTAACTTTTGTTTTTGCAAGAATACCTGAAGTCGTACCCCAGCATTGCAGCTGACAGTTTAAATAACGAGAAACCACAACATGACAGAAAAAAGAACCGCCCACCAGATCGCCGATGTGCTGATTGAGGCTCTGCCCTATATCCAGCGCTTTAAAGGCAAAACCATCGTGGTTAAATTTGGCGGTAATGCCATGGTTGACGAAGAGCTTAAACACAGCTTCGCACGGGATATCGTGTTGATGAAACTGGTTGGCATAAACCCGATTGTAGTGCATGGCGGCGGGCCGCAAATAGGCCAGTTGTTGGAAAAACTGGGCAAAACCACCGGCTTTGTCGACGGTATGCGTATCACCGACAGCGAAACCATGGACGTGGTCGAGATGGTGCTGGGCGGACTGGTGAACAAGGAGATCGTCAACTTGATCAACATGCACGGCGGCAAAGCTGTCGGCTTGACCGGCAAGGACGGCAACTTTATCCGCGCCAAAAAACTCCACCTTACCCCGCGCGACAGCCTACCCTCTGAGATTATCGACTTGGGCCATGTCGGCGAAGTGAGCAGCATAGACCCGGCGGTGCTCGACATGCTCGGAGCCAGCGATTTTATCCCGGTCATAGCCCCGATTGGGGTCGGCGATGACGGACGCTCCTACAACATCAATGCCGATCTGGTCGCCGGAAAAATAGCCGAACAGTTGAAAGCCGAGAAATTGATCCTGCTGACCAACATACCGGGCATCCTGGACAAACAGGGCGCGCTGCTGACCGGCTTATCGATCAAAAAGACCGAGGAGCTTATCGCGGACGGCACCATTTCCGGCGGCATGATCCCCAAAACCCGCTGCGCCACCGATGCGATAAAAGGCGGCGTCACCAGCGTGCATATTATCGACGGTCGCGTCAATCATGCGGTGCTGCTGGAGTTGTTTACCGATCAAGGGGTTGGGACTTTGCTGCTGAATGGGTAGCTGATATTTTAAGAATGCAGATGTAGGGTGGTTTCGCGCGAGCAAACCACCCTACACAACTAAAACAAACTATCCCACATCTCATCCACTTTTTTGATGACTTCCGGAGACATCACAATAGTCCTGCCCCATTCCCGGTTGGTTTCTCCCGGCCATTTATTGGTGGCGTCGAAGCCTACTTTGGAGCCAAGGCCTGATACCGGTGAGGCGAAATCGAGATAATCGATCGGCGTGTTTTCGAGTATCGTTAAATCTCTGGCCGGGTCCATGCGGGTGGTCATCGCCCAGATCACCTCCTTCCAGTTGCGGACATCGATATCGTCATCGACGACGATCACAAACTTGGTGTACATGAACTGGCGCAAGAACGACCAAGTGCCTAGCATCACGCGTTTGGCGTGACCAGCATATTGCTTTTTCATGCTGATCACGGCCATGCGGTAGGAGCAGCCTTCTGGGGGCAGGTAAAAATCGACGATTTCTGGGAACTGTTTTTGCAAAATGGGTATGAACACCTCGTTTAAGGCAACGCCCAGAATGGCCGGTTCGTCGGGCGGTTTGCCGGTATAGGTGCTGTGATAGATTGGCGCTTGCCGCTGGGTGATTCTTTCGATCGTGAATACCGGAAAATCGGCGACTTCATTGTAATAGCCGGTGTGATCGCCATAAGGGCCTTCTGCGGCGAATTCGCCGGGATAGATAAAGCCTTCCAGCACAATTTCGGCGCTGGCCGGAACCTGCAAATCGTTAATCAGCGATTTGGCGACTTCGGTTTTGCTGCCGCGCAATAAACCGGCGAATGCGTATTCGGACAGGGAGTCCGGCACCGGCGTGACGGCTGCCAATATGGTGGCTGGATCCGCGCCTAAGGCTACGGAAACAGGGAAGGGCTTGCCGGGATGGGCGGCTTGGAAGTCTTTAAAATCCAGTGCGCCGCCCCTATGTGCCAGCCAACGCATGATGACTTTGTTTTTGGCAATGACTTGCATCCGATAGATGCCCAAATTCTGCCGGTGTTTATTCGGGCCTTTGGTGATGACCAGTGGCCAGGTGATTAAAGGTGCGACATCTTCCGGCCAGCAGGTCTGGATAGGGTAATCGCCGAGATCGATTTCATCGCCTTGCCGCACCAGTTCCTGGCACGGTGGCGAGCTGATGATTTTGGGCGCCATATTCAGCACTTGCTTGAACACAGGGAATTTTTCCCAAGCATCTTTCAAGCCTTTGGGTGGCTCGGGTTCTTTCAGGTAAGCCAGCAATTCGCCGATGCCGCGTAGCTCGGTAACGGAGTCTGCGCCCATGCCCATGGCGACGCGGCGCGGCGTGCCGAACAGATTGCCCAGCACCGGAATATTTGCGCCTTTGGGGTTTTCAAACAGCAATGCGGGGCCGCCCATTTTTAAGGTGCGGTCGCAGATTTCGGTCATTTCCAGATAGGGATCGACTTCGACGGTAATGCGCTTGAGTTCGCCCTGTTTTTCCAGTTGTTTGATAAAGTCGCGCAGGTCTTTATATTTCATGCTGCAATGCCGTTATGTCTGAGTAACGCATCAATGGTAGGTTTGCGGCCACGGAATTTGATAAATAATTCCATCGCGTTTTGGCTGCCGCCTTGTTCAAGGATGTTGGTTAAAAAAGCGTTGCCGGTTTCTTGGTCAAAAATGCCTTTTTCTTCGAACAACGAGAAAGCATCGCTGGACAAGACTTCTGCCCACTTGTAGCTGTAGTAACCGGCCGCATAACCGCCTGCAAAAATATGCGAGAAACTGTGGGCGAAGCGATTGAATTTAGGCGGCTCGACAACGGCGACTTGTTCTCTGACCTGTTCTAAAATTTCATAGATGCGACCGCCTTTTTCAGGGTCGTAGTCTCGGTGTATCCTAAAATCAAATAGGCTAAATTCCAGTTGCCGCACCATGATCATGCCGGCCTGAAAGTTTTTAGCGGCGATCATTTTGTCGAACAAGGCATCGGGCAGTTTCTCGTCGGTTTGATAATGGCCCGACATCAGCGCCAGCGCTTCGCGTTCCCAGCACCAGTTTTCCATGAACTGGCTGGGCAGTTCGACCGCATCCCATTCCACGCCGTTAATACCGGAGACGCCAAGATAATCGATTTGGGTGAGCATGTGCTGTAAGCCGTGGCCGAATTCATGGAACAGCGTGGTCACCTCGTCATGGGTCAATAATGCCGGTGTATCGCCAGTCGGTGGGGTAAAGTTGCAGGTCAGGTAGGCGACTGGGGTCTGGATGGTGTCATCGAACCGCTTGCGGCTGACACAATCATCCATCCAGGCGCCGCCGCGTTTTTTGGCGCGGGCATAAAGATCGAGATAAAACTGGCCGCGCAGTGAACCGGTTTTATCGTGTATCCGGAAAAAACGCACATCGGGATGCCAGCTGTCGAAATCGCTGATCTCGGTTATTTGCAATCCGTACAGTTTTTCTACAATCGCAAACAGGCCGGGCAGGACGCGGGTAATTGGAAAGTAGGTTTTAACTTCTTCTTGTGACAACTGGTAAAAGTGCTGGCGCATTTTTTCCGAAAAATAGGCCATGTCCCAGGATTGTAGGTCGTTAATACCGTAGTGTTGTTTGGCGAATTCACGTAGTTCGGCCAGGTCCTTGCGCGCATGTCGCCAGGATCGGTCGGCCAAATCTTCCAGAAAATGGGTGACGTCATCCGGCTTTTCGGCCATTTTGGTCACCAGAGACAGTTCCGCGTAATTGTTGAAACCCAGCAAACGGGCTTTTTCATGGCGCAAGGCCAGGATTTTTTCCATGTAAGCGCTGTTGTCCCATTGTCCGGCATGCGGACCTAAGTCTGAAGCTCGGGTTGCGAAGGCTTCGTAGTGTTCGCGGCGTAATTCGCGGTTATCGGCGTAGGTCATTACCGAAATGTAGGACGGAAATTGCAGGGTGATCATCCAGCCGGTTTCGTTGTTGCTATCGGCTGTCTGTTTGGCTTGGGCCAGCGCGGATTCAGGCAGTCCGGCCAGATCCTGTTCGTCTCTGATCAGCTTGCTCCAGGCATTGGTTGCATCCAGCAAATTTTCTTCGTAGTTGCTGGCAAGGGCGGACAATTCCAGGCTGATTTCTTTGTAGCGTTGTTGTTTTTGCTGATCCAGATCGATGCCGGACAAAAGGAAATCCCTTAAGGCATTACGAATGATTTTTTGCTGGGCGGTGTCCAGTGTTGCGAATTCAGCGCTTTCGGCAATAAAGCGATAGGCTTTAAATAAGCCTTCGTTTTGCCCCATTTCAGTCGAGTAGGCGCTGAGTTTCGGCAGGCAGGCGTTGTAAGCGTCGCGCAGTTCGTCGCTGTTGATCACTGAATTCATGTGGCTGACCGGAGACCAGGCTTTATTGAGCTTATCGTCCACATCTTCCAGCGGCTCGATCAGGTTAAGCCAGGTGTAGTGTTGCGTGGCCTGGAGGTGCTGAGATACTGACGAACGGGCTTCGTTTAATAATTGATCGATGGCTGGTACGATATGTTCCGGCTTTATTTGGGAAAACATCGGCAATGTGGAGTTGGCTAATAAAGGATTATTCATAGTGGTATTAGGAAGAAAGTTCATGGCTGCATGGATGCGATGTTTCACTTTGTGCAGTACTAAAGTGGCATCGTCCATGTCTCGAAGTGGAGCCAGTTTTTTAGCATTGCCAAGGGTGATTTTTTATGTTATGTAGCGACAGACTCCGAACAGGTCAGTGGATCTTTTGGATCAGCAGGGGACGTGATGCCTGGTTTTTTTTCGGCGGAATGTTCTTGGGTTGTTGGGAAAATAGCTTGGTAAACCAATTCATGATGACGCCACGTATTATTGCTTGGAAGGCTTGGTGTTTTTTGTAATGGCTTAATGATGTGTGTCGTGAGTGTCAAAAAACAGGGCTGTTTTGGATAGGTGGTCGTGCCAGCTGCGTTGGTTTTTATCAACAAGAATCCACAAGAAGCCCAACCCGAAAAATCCCCATGATAGGATGGCGGCCATGAAACGGAGCAAAGCCTGTTTCCAACTGATGGTTTTTTTGTCTAGCGTGAGCACTTTTATTTTCCATGCGCGTAGCCCCAGCGTTTGTCCGCCATGAGTCCAAAACCAAGCGTAAAAGAAGAAGCTGACGAGTATTAGATACAGGGGGAAAAAGAACTGTCGGGTAGAGAAAGCCTCGCCCCCGTTTAAAGGAAGCACAAACGCAGTCGCGACAAATAAAACGGCGATCAGCAGTAGAAGGTCGTAAAATAGCGCTGTTAGACGACGTAAAAAGCCAGGATTAGAAATGAGGGCAGTACCTGGTTTTTGTTGCGTGTTCTTTATTGGCTCGGCCAATTAAATTTTAAATAAAGCTAGTTTTTGGCCAAAGTACATGCACATCGCCATTAGCGCGCCCAGCATTACGAGAGAAAATAAGAATGGCGGTCTATGAAACAGAAGAATAAAGAAATCTGTTACAAAAAGGCTGGTTAACAAAGGTTGGTCAATTAAGCTATTAAGAGTCTTTTTGAACATAACAATTCCAGTCAAGCACGCTGATGTTTGTGCGAGTGTTTAAAAAAAGGGTTGTCCGATCTTTTATCTGGTGTGTGCAATACGATCTAAATTAGAATTGCCGGTAAAAATCAGAATGATGATTCTACTCCATTCAAAAGGGGAATGTAAAAGAAACTTGCGGATTGGGTTAGAATTCATTAGCAATGATATAATCAAAACAATTAGAAAAATAATAAGGTGTAAAGACTATTTTAAACTTCCTTAAAAAAATCATTCATTCAGTCAGAAATGGCTCAGAACCGGTTGCCGCAAAGCTCAAAATATATTCGCGAGCGGAACATAATATTTCACGAGCGCAGATCAGTGAGCATGCGCTGAAGGTTTTGTATCGCTTGCAAAATGAAGGTTTCGACGCTTATCTGGTTGGCGGCTGTGTGCGGGATTTGCTGTTGGGGCGGGAGCCTAAGGATTTTGATGTCGTCACCAATGCTGATCCTGATCAAGTTAGAAAAGTATTCCGAAATTGCCGGTTAATTGGGCGCAGGTTTCGTTTGGCGCACGTGTATTTTGGCCGGGAAATCATTGAAGTTGCGACATTTCGAGGTGCGGAAGAAGAGCAAAGCGACAGGCAGGTGCTCAACAAGGAAGGGCGGCTGTTGCGGGATAATGTTTACGGTACGATTGAGGAAGATGTTTGGCGTAGGGATTTTACCGTTAATGCGCTCTATTACAATATCAAGGATTTTTCGGTCGTCGATTACGTCGGCGGCATGGCTGACCATAAAACCGGGACACTCAGGCTTATCGGCGACCCCGAAATGCGTTTTCGTGAAGATCCCGTGCGCATGTTGAGGGCGGTGCGCTTTGCAGTCAAACTCGGCTTTAAACTGGATCGCGAATGCGAGAGGTCGATACACAATGATGCTCATTTGCTGGCCAGTATACCGTCTGCCCGGCTTTATGATGAGGCGTTAAAGTTGTTTTTAACCGGTTATGCGTTGCAAACTTTTGAAATGCTCAGGCATTACGGGCTTTTTCAGGTACTGTTTCCGTCCACCGAGAACAGTTTGGCGGTTGAAGAAAGCGGTTTCCCCCGGCTGTTGTTGATTAAAGCGCTGGAAAACTCGGATAACAGGATAGCCGAGGGCAAAACGATTACGGCTTACTTTTTGTTGGCGGCCTTTTTGTGGGAGCCGGTGCGAATATTGGCCAAAGAAAAAATGTCAACACAAGGCATGGATGAGTTTTCTGCCTATCAGGATGCCGCCAGTGAGATTATTGCCGGACAGATCAGAAGCACAGCGCTCCCGCGTCATATCAGCATGGCTATGCGGGAGGTTTGGAGTATGCAGCCCAAATTTAATGCGCGCATCGGCTCTAAACCCAGTCGCTTGATCGGGCATCCTCGTTTTAGAGCCGGTTATGATTTTTTGTTGTTGCGCTCTGAGACCGGTGGAGCCGACCCTGAATTGGCTGAGTGGTGGACGCGGTATCAGGGTGCCAGTGAAAATGAACAAAGAAAAATGACCCAACCGCCGCGCCGCACTCAAGGCAGCAAGCCAGGGCGCAAAAGAAGCTATCCTAAAAAGTCTAACGATAGTGCGGTAAAAACAGAATTTTAAGGTATTCGATAGCTATGAAAAATTCAGCAGCCGAGCGGGTGATAGCTTATCTAGGTTTAGGCAGTAACCTTGCAAATCCTGCCCTGCAAATAACATCAGCGCGCATCGCAATAGCCGCGATAGCCGGAGTGGAAGAGCTGGCCTTTTCCAGTTTGTACCGTAGTTTGCCGATGGGGCCGCAAGATCAGCCCGATTACGTTAATGCGGTGATGTGCATCGCAACCAGCTTGCCGCCGATGGATTTTCTGCATAGACTGCAACAGATAGAAAATGACCAAGGTCGGGTAAGAAAAACCGAGCGTTGGGGGGCAAGAACCCTGGATCTGGATGTGTTGGTCTATGGCGAGCAGATGATTGAGTTGCCTAATTTAATCGTGCCTCATGTCGGTATTCGCGATAGAGCTTTTGTTTTGCATCCCTTATATGAAATCGCTCCAGAATTATTGATACCCGGCAAGGGCAATATCGCCGATCTGCTCGCCCAATGTCCCATGAATGGCCTGAAACGGCTGGATTAATCCTGCTTTAGTCAAAGTCTGCATCCATCTGAATAAAATGAACTCATATTCCTCCCCAGCTACGCTAAAGCCATTGTCCATTACCGATCTGGCCGCTATGAAGCAGCGCGGCGAGAAAATTTCCTGCTTAACCGCTTACGATGCTGCATTTAGCGCATTGATTGATAAGGTGGGTGTCGATGTGATGTTGGTCGGGGACTCTCTGGGCATGGTTATCCAGGGACATGATACGACGCTGCCTGTGACCGTCAGGGACATGGTTTATCACACCCGGTGCGTCAGCAATGCCAGACAGCGGGCGTTTATCATCGCCGATTTGCCGTTCATGAGTTATGCCACACCGGTTATGGCCGCAAAAAATGCGGCCAAATTAATGCAGCTGGGTGGCGCGCAAATGGTTAAGCTGGAAGGGGCGCGGATCGATTGCGTTAGTTTTCTGGTCGATCAGGGCATTCCGGTTTGCGGGCATTTAGGCTTGTTGCCGCAATCGATCAATCAATTGGGCAGTTATAAGGTACAGGGCAAGGAGCAGGCAGCTGCCGAAAAAATGCTTGTCGATGCGCAGCAACTGCAACAAGCGGGTGTGGGATTGCTGGTATTGGAGTGTGTTCCGGCAACCTTGGCTAAAGACATCAGCGCACAGTTGACGATTCCAGTCATCGGCATTGGAGCAGGCGTAGACTGCGACGGGCAGGTGCTGGTGCTTTATGACATGCTCAATATCGGCACCGTCAAGCGCCCGCGTTTTTCCAGAAATTTTATGGATGATGCAACGAATATTGAAGAAGCCATTGCGGCTTACCATCAGGCGGTCAAGCAGTCCTTGTTTCCTGCGGCCGAACACAGTTTTTAAGGTTTATGCACATAGTTAATACAGTTTCTGAGTTACGTGATGCCGTTAAGGCGTGGCGCTCAGCAGGACTGCGCGTTGCCTTAGTGCCGACGATGGGCAATTTACATGCAGGCCACCTGGCGTTGGTGAATGAAGCCAGGAAAAGCGCGGATCGGGTGGTGGTTAGTCTCTTTGTAAATCCCACCCAGTTTGGGGTAGGTGAAGACTTTGAGACTTATCCCCGCACCGAGCAAGAAGATCAGGAAAAGCTCGCGGCCTCCGGCGCGGATTTGTTATTCCTGCCGGACGTTTCGGAAATTTATGCGCCGGATGCCAAAACGGTCGTGTCGGTAACCGGTCTGTCAGAATGGTATTGCGGCGCGGCTAGACCGGGGCATTTTGATGGGGTTGCGACTATTGTATGTAAGCTATTCAACATTGTGCAACCGGATGTCGCCTTATTTGGCTTGAAAGACTTTCAGCAGTTGACGGTGATACGGACGATGGCCAGGGATCTGGATATTCCTGTTGATATAGTTGGCGTAGCAACGGTGCGGGAGGCTAGCGGCTTGGCGATGAGTTCCAGAAACGGCTATTTGACTGCCGAGGAAAAAACGGTCGCAGCAAAGTTGTATCAATCCTTGTGTGCGGCACGGGATGCTGTGTTAGCGGGGCGGCAGTCTTATGAAGACATAGAGCGTAAGGCGATGCTGTTTTTGCAGGAATCCGGTTTTCAGCCGGATTATTTTAGTGTATGTAGAATCCGCGACTTAAAAAAAGCAGGCGCAGGTGATGTGGAATTGGTTTTGTTGACGGCGGCACGCTTAGGTAAAACCCGGCTAATCGATAATATTTGTTTTTCCAGAAATCCCCTTTAGCCAAGGACCGGGAATTTAAAGGCTAAAAGTTGATGCATTGTTGCTAATAATGGATAATGCACGGTTCTTAAAGGTTTTATTTAGTTTTTATTATGCAAATCACGATGCTTAAAGCGAAGTTACACAGAGCCACCGTGACCCACTCGGAATTGGGTTATGAGGGTTCTTGTGCGATTGACGGCAATATTCTCGATTTATCGGGAATCAGGGAATACGAGCAGATACAGATTTATAATATCAATAACGGTGCGCGTTTTACGACTTATGCTATTCGTGCGGAAAATGGATCGGGGTTGTTTTCAGTTAACGGCGCTGCTGCCCGTCTGGCGTGCCCTGGCGATCTGATTATTGTTTGCGCCTTTGCGATAGTGGATCAAAAGGAAGCGGAAAGCCACAAGCCTACCCTGATTTATTTCAACGAAAAGAACCAAGTCCAGCGTTCAGCTAGCTCCATTCCCGTTCAAGCCGCTTCTATTTGATTGTCTGTTTTATCCGTGCTATTCCAATACATTAAGCGAAGTTGTTTAGCTTTCTGGAATCTATTAGCCTAATAATTTTGTAACTCTTCATCGTCAAGCTGTGCCTGGTGTTGTAGGGGCTTCGCCTAAAAGCGCCTACTGTTGGTAGCCACTCCTACGATGGCACGGACTGAAATATCACTTCGTTGGCGTTATGCGCTTTCAGGAATATTAATGCCATTGCTGATTTCAGTCAGCGTTATGCTTTGTTTTACGTGAACAAGTACTTTTTGCAAGCCTATTCTCTTGGCGCTGTTAATAACCAACGGGGATTTAATAGCGCCTTTGATGCCGGATTGGTCGGATGCGTCTTTATACAGAATTATCAGGAGAAGTGCGTCGGCGCCATCTTCAAGTCCCAAGAGGGCTTCTTCGGCATCATTTAAGACAAATTCGTAATTGATATTGAAAATAGACGGTTGTGCAACTGAAAAGGCAAGGGATTCATCATCCAAGGATTGCAGCCAGAAAATGAGGGGGTTGTCGCCTTCCTGATGAAATAGCTTGAAACGGGTTTGATCTTCGAAGCCTGGGATGCCGTTGGGGAAGCTAATGATGGTGCTGGGATCGATAGCTTGTTTGCCGAAAAAACTTGATTTAATTTCTTTGTGGGAAAATGAAACTTGATTACCCACTGTATTTCACATAGAGCCAACTAATGAGTTCCACGCTAAATGGCGTAACACAGTAGGAATATGTCCAGTCAGGCTGCATTGCATCAAAACCCTGTTCTCTGTATCCTGCACCGCATGCAAATAAATCTGATTTCAGTGAGAAACCGTATGCCGAGTTGGGTGCAGCAAGGCTATGACGAATATGCTAAACGCTTGCCCCGCGAATGCGAACTGGTACTTAAAGAAATTACGCCGGGTAAACGCACCAAGAACAGCGATGTCGCCAGAATCGTCAAAGAAGAAGGCGAGCGGATGATCGCGGCAATTCCTCAAAGTACGCATATTGTAACCTTGGATATCCCCGGAAAACCCTGGACGACGCCCGAATTGGCGGAAGCGATGCAACGCTGGCTGGAAAACGGGCAGCATATCTCGTTACTGATCGGTGGACCGGAAGGCTTGACAGACCCACTAAATTCGCTTGCACTATTTTACCATATAATATTGTTTTATATGGGTTATTAGTGTTTTCGGTCAAGCACTACTTAAACAACTGACGTCTATTGTAATGCTTAGGAATGTGCATGGAATAACTTAGGCATTTACATTATCGTAGGAGCGGCTTTAGCCGCGATTATCGCGGCTAAAGCCGCTCCGATAAATTCGTTTGTACAGTTTATTTGATGCGCATTCCTTACCAGCGCACGGCGCACCGAAACAAGTATGCCTATTATTACCTCACTGAATCAGATGAACCGGTACGCCAACTGGCGATATTCCTGGAAGACGTGCCATTAACTACCTCATTTTGGGAAAGAGTTGTTTTTAATGTGTAGCAGAGCATTTAATTTGTATCTGACCCTGATTATTTCTCAAGCTGTAATTCTTGGCGGCGATCTCGTCGTAGCTGAGCACCACCGAAAAATCCTCCACCGCCTGCTTGCCGTTAAAGGTGGCGATGATGCGGTCTTCCTCGGCTTCGGAAAGAACAGTCCGTGCTTATCCGGTTTACGCCCAATACAACTATGGGCAGTGGTCCGACCTTCGTCGAGGACACTACCGGTGGGGCGGATAGAGACATCTTGGGTGCTAACCGGATAAGCACGGAACAGTCTTCTGGTTCTTGCTGTCCTTGACCTTGATGCCGGTGGTGTCGAAGATGTTGCTCGGCATGGAGACCACACCGGCCAGCATTTTGTTGCCCACCAGATGCTCACGGATTTTTCGGTCGATGCCCGAAGCAGTGATGAAACCGGTGGGCACGACCACCGCCGATTTGCCGCCGGGTTTGAGCGAACGGATGATGTGCTGCAGGAAGAGCTGGTAGATGGCCATTTTATCTGTGGCCTGCTTGGGGATGTTCGGCACCCCCGCGAAAAAGCGTTCGTGATGTTCCTTGCTGTCCAGCTCATTCCTGCCCAATCGCTGAAATCCATTTTGAACGGCGGATTGCTGACGATGTAGTCGAACTTCCTGAGCGCCTTGCCGTCCCGATGGTGTCTTTGCTTGGGATAAATACCAGGTCAATTTGACCGCTTCGAGTATACCGACTCCAAAAAATGAGACAGGAAACCCATTACAAATAGCATCATGCAGGCATTTTTGCGTTTGTCCGCACATAACAAAAATTACCTTAAAACGACATCAAATGTTACACTTGGCATAATAACTGAAGTAGGTGCGGGGTGTCAGTAGCTTCTCAGGGAGGCTGCCATGTACCCCCCCTCCCGCAATCCAGTCCGCCAAATGATGTGTCTGAGTGTGTTGCAGGGAAATTTTTTTGGTGGAGGTGGGTTGGTGAATCAACTCGAAAAGGTCGCGATTGCGGTAGATACAACTTGTTCGGCGAAAAGAAACTCTGGTTTTGATGAAAATCCCAGTGATGCGGTAGCTTTGCAGCAACACGCCCAAATTCTTTTGGGCCATTCAAACAAGTCTGGTTCTAATAGCATCTTCCACCCTCCGTTCTGTGGAGAGGTGGTTTCGTGAGCTTACTAGTTACTGGCGGTGCCGGATTTATCGGCATGCATGTTGTCCAGTCTTTGCTGTCACGCGGGGAGGTCGTTGTTGGAGTCGACAACCTCAACGATTATTACGATGTCAGCCTCAAGGAAGCTCGGCTCGCCCAGTTGAATGGTCGTCACGGTTTTACATTCGAACGACTCGATGTAGCCGACATGCAAGCACTGGCGGACTGTTTTGCTCGTCACAAAATTCGCCGTGTCGTTCATCTCGCTGCGCAGGCTGGCGTCCGACACTCGATCACCAACCCGCATGCATACGGCAGTGCCAATCTGGTTGGCTTCTTGAATATTCTCGAAGCCTGCAGGCACGAAGAGATTGAGCACTTGGTCTATGCGTCGAGTTCGAGCGTCTATGGTGGTAACCGCAAGATGCCGTTCAGCGAGGGAGACGCTGTAGATCACCCGGTAAGCCTGTACGCCGCGACCAAAAAAGCCAACGAGCTAATGGCGCATTCATATAGCCATCTCTACGGTCTGCCGACGACTGGCTTGCGTTTCTTTACAGTCTATGGCCCGTGGGGGCGCCCGGACATGTCGCCGATCCTGTTTGCGCGCGCTATTTTTGAAGGCCGCCCGATTGACGTTTTCAACCATGGCAGGATGCAGCGCGACTTCACATACATCGATGACATCGTCGAAGGTGTCGTTCGCGTGCTCGATAAACCGGCCGTCGCTAATTCGGCCTTTGACGAACTCACCCCCGATCCAGCGACCAGCAATGCCCCGTGGCGCATCTTCAACATTGGCAATCACCAGCCCGTCGAATTGCTCGACTACATAGGCTTGATGGAAAGCGCAATTGGTAAGCCAGCAATCAAGAACTTCAAGCCCATGCAAGCGGGGGATGTTCTCGCTACATACGCCGATACACAGTTCCTAAATGAATGGGTTGGTTTCGCACCATCAACCCCGCTAAATACTGGCTTGAGTCACTTTACTCAATGGGTACGTGACTATTACCGCTACTAAGCTATGAGGAATATTCCCTGATGAAAATTACAGTTATTGGTACGGGTTACGTCGGTCTGGTCTCAGGTGCTTGTCTTGCTGAAGTTGGTAATGACGTTATGTGTCTTGATATCGATCCGGCCAAGATCAAGATACTCAACGAAGGTGGCATACCGATCTTTGAGCCAGGCTTGCTTGACATGGTCAAACGAAACGTTGCTGCGGGTCGTTTGCACTTTACAACTGACATTGATCGGGCAGTTCAGCACGGAACGTTGCAGTTCATAGCCGTTGGTACGCCGCCAGGCGAGGATGGCTCAGCAGACCTGCAATATGTAGTCACTGCTGCCCGAAGCATCGGTGCCCGCATGAGCGACTACAAGGTTGTCATCGACAAAAGCACGGTACCGGTAGGAACAGCCGACAAGGTCAACGCGGCAATTGCCGATGAGCTAAATAAGCGCGGCATCGATATTCCCTACAGCGTCGTATCTAACCCGGAGTTTCTGAAGGAAGGCGCGGCGGTGGATGACTTCATGCGGCCCGACCGCATCGTTGTCGGCGTTGAAGATGAGCGCGCAATTAACCTGATGAAAGCCCTCTATGCGCCATTTCAGCGCAACCATGAACGCTTGGTGGTGATGGATATCCGCTCGGCCGAACTTACTAAGTATGCCGCGAATGCGATGCTCGCAACGCGTATCAGCTTCATGAATGAGCTCGCAAATCTGGCGGAGAAATTGGGCGCTGACATCGAAATGGTACGACAAGGCATTGGCTCCGACCCACGCATCGGCTACCACTTCCTTTATCCGGGTTGCGGCTATGGTGGCTCCTGCTTTCCCAAAGACGTTAAGGCATTGATCGCGACGGCAAAAGAATACGGTCAAACACTGAAGGTGCTAACAGCAGTTGAAGACGCTAATGACGACCAAAAGAGCGTATTACCCAACAAGGTCAAGTCTCGCTTTGGAAGCGACCTTAAAGGCAAGCATTTCGCTCTCTGGGGTCTGGCATTCAAGCCCAATACAGATGACATGCGCGAAGCACCATCGCTCACCATCGTCGCAGACCTCGTTGCCGCAGGCGCAACCATTAGGGCTTACGACCCGGTTGCCATACACGAAGCGCAGCGCGCATTTGCCAGCCAGTCTGGTCTGACGTTTGCCAATAGTCTTCTGGACGCTTGCCAGAATGCAGATGCCCTCTTGATTGCCACTGAATGGAAAGAGTTTCGCAGCCCAGACTTCGACGCAATCAAAGCAGCACTGAAGTCCCCTGTGATTTTTGATGGACGAAATCTTTATGAACCCGGCGCGTTGAAAGAACTCGGGTTTGAATACTTCGCCATCGGCCGGAACCACGGAAAGTAGATTATGTGCGGTATCGCTGCGCGCTCATAACTCAATCTTCAGATATCAATGTTGATCTGACACTCCTTGTCAGTCGCATGATTAGCGCTATTCGTCATCGTGGCCATGATGATGTCGGTGTGCACGAACAAGGTGGAATTGCATTAGGCCACGCCCGACTTTCAGTCATTGACCTTTCTGCTGCGGGGCATCACCATGATGACCGACGACGGTCAGGTACGGATCGTTTTCAACGGCGAGATCTACAACTTCAAGGAACTTCGAGCCCAACTTACAGAAAAGAGTTACCACTTCAGGAGCCATACCGATACCGGGTTGAGGGTTAAATCTCTAATTTGGCATGAATATCCAAGCCAAACTCGACCTTGTTAATCAACAATCCGATAACAGTGTCATGCCTTGTTTCCAGCTTCGAGAAACAAATTATTTTTCGTGTGAGCCGCTTGATCCAAGTCCTGAGATTCAAATTTTTACGTTCAATCTTTTGGGTGTTGCGCTTGCCCACCTGATGCCTACAAATGCCCCTGTTCATCCATTTCGGCCTCATCACCAGCCAGTTCGAATCTCACGTTAAGATTCCCCTTTGGATTTAAGGCCTGGAAGCGGGGATTTATCGGGACAATGTTGCGCGCTTTTTTTTAAAGTGCTGATCACGGTATTTTTGTTGATCTTGAGAACCCGTGCTGTAAGTAGGTGTCCATAACTGTTTTAACAAAACCCTGATGTGGAAGCGGCTTCCACAGATTGTTAAACAACTTTTAATCCATTACTTATCACGTATGCCGCTACCGTTAATGTCCATGTCCACAGCTTGCTCTTTGATGCCGGGCTCGCATGCCTTATAGCGGTAATTCAGCATGAATGTTTTAGTGTCGCAATCCAGATTTTTACAGCGGTAACGCTGTGTTCCCTCTGCACTACGGCCAGCCTTCATAATTGGGTTACTGCCACGATGAGTGCAGGTGATTTCTTGATAATAGGTCATAGCGAATATTATAGAACAAATCACATATTCGACCCATTACCAAAAGTTCTTATCCAATCACAGGGTCACTGCGCATTGGCTTCCAGCCAGTCGTTGACTTCCTGTAAGTTTTCCTCGCCTATCGAGCCGATGGCATACATGAAACGGATGCGGTTTTTAATATAGTTGTATTTGGCCTGCGCGAAATCCTTTTTGGCGGAAAATTCATCCTGTTGGGCTTTGATGACATCACTGATAGCAACTACACCATAGTGGAAGCCACGCTCCATGGCTTCGCGCGATTTGCTGGCAGATTCCAACGCTTTTTTCGAGGCTTTGATATGCCGCGCATTGGCATTGGCACTGAGGAATGCATCGCTGGTTTCTTTGGTGATGGCGCGAATTGCGGCTTCGTTGTCGCTTATGCTGAGCTGCAAGCGATGCTTGGCTTCAAACAACTGGTGGGTGGTAGTGCCGCCTGAAAACAAGGGCACGTTGACATTGATGGCCGCAACTTCGGTTTGCACGTTGTTTCCGTCTAAACTTCGACTTTGGAAGCCGGTGTTGGTGTCAAAGTAGTTTAGCTGTAGATCGGCGACTGGCAAATATTTGGATTTTTGAGCGGTGACATTGTTTTCTGCGGCTTGTATGGCAATTTGTTTTGCCGAAATAGCCGGATTTTGACTTTGCGCCATTTCAATCCATTGTTGAAGATCGCCCTGGATTTCGGGGTAGTCGACAGCGTCTCGAAGCTTGTTGAGCACAGCAGGGCTTACGCCGGTTAATTCTCTAAGGCTCTGCTGGGCAGTCA
>JBCKWO010000005.1:0-39863 GCA_038922535.1 Methylobacter sp.
TGCTGGTCGGCACCGGAAAATATAAGGATATGGAAGAAACGCGCTTGGCGATTGAGGCTAGCGGCGCACAGATTGTGACGGTGGCGATACGCCGCACCAATATCGGCCAAAACCCCGGCGAGCCTAATTTACTGGATGTTATTTCGCCGGATAAATACACTATTTTGCCCAATACCGCCGGTTGTTATACTGCGGAAGACGCGGTAAGGACTTGTCGCTTGGGGCGGGAATTGCTTGGCGGACACAACTTGGTCAAGCTGGAAGTGTTGGCCGACCCAAAAACTTTGTTCCCTAATGTGGCGGAAACTTATATAGCCGCTGAACAACTGGTCAAAGACGGTTTTGATGTGATGGTGTACACCAATGACGACCCGGTTGCCGCCAAACGGCTGGAAGAAATCGGCTGCATAGCGGTCATGCCGCTGGCCGCGCCGATCGGTTCGGGTTTAGGGGTGCGCAATCCCTATAATATTTTGACCATTGTTGAAAATGCCAAGGTGCCCATTTTGGTCGATGCGGGTGTCGGCACGGCTTCCGATGCCGCGATTGCAATGGAACTGGGTTGCGACGGGGTGTTGATGAACACCGCGATTGCCGCCGCTAAAAACCCGATACTGATGGCTTCGGCGATGCGCAAAGGCATTGAGGCAGGCCGGGAAGCGTTTCTGGCAGGACGTATGCCGAGAAGGCGTTTTGCTTCTGCCTCATCGCCGATAGACGGTTTGTTCTTTTAATTTTGTAGGGGCGTCCGGCTGGGCGCCCTTTAGGCCTTTTAGTTTTTATGCTTTCTCCCGAAAAAACTCCCCCGCACAGAATCCGTAGCTTTGTCCGTCGACAAGGACGAATTACTCAAGGCCAACAATTGTCGATGGATAATCACTGGGATCGATATTGCCTTGATCCTGATGTCGACTATGATTTTAACCAAGTTTTTGGCCGTGTAGCGCCGTTGATTGTTGAAATAGGTTTCGGTACCGGCGACAGTCTGGCGGAGATGGCGGCGGCTAATCCTGATAATGATTATATCGGTATTGAAGTGCACAAGCCGGGCGTCGGGCATTTAATGCTGCTGCTGGATCAACTAGGCTTGACCAACGTCAGAATCTATTGTCACGATGCCATTGATATTATTGAACACAAGATGGCCGATAACAGCTTGGCCGGTGTGCATTTATTCTTTCCCGACCCGTGGCCGAAAAACAAGCATCATAAGCGGCGTATAGTCCGCGCCAGTTTTGTTGAATTATTAGCCAGAAAATTGCAGTCGGGCGGTTATTTTCATGCAGCGACGGATTGGCAAAATTACGCAAAAAACATGCTAAAAGTATTGTCGGCGGGAGTGGGTATCAGCAATACCAGCCAAACCGACGACTATTGTGAACGCCCCGAATACCGTCCGTTAACAAGATTTGAACAGCGCGGCATACGCTTAGGGCACAGTGTCTGGGATTTAATCTTTAGAAAAGAATAACGGCCTGTTTTTTATTTTTTAGTTAAATTTGTGCGCCTATTAAATACCGTAAAGATGCTGGTAAGCTTTTATATCATCAAGTAGAGACGCCTCTGCATTAGCAGCGGATGTTAGATATTCAATAATATTCGCTAGGGTAATAATGGCAATGACCGGCATTGCAAATTGGTCTTTAACTTCTTGAATAGCAGAAACATCATTCTGACCTTTTTCCTGCCTGTCCAGCGCGATTAATACGCCTGCCGGTGTTGCATGGGCATTTCTTATAATATCGACGGATTCCCTGACTGAGGTGCCGGCGGTAATCACATCATCGAGAATCAGCACCTTGCCTTGTAGCGGTGCGCCAACCAGGCTGCCGCCCTCGCCATGGTCTTTCGCTTCTTTGCGGTTGAACGCAAAAGGAATATCTGCCCCGGTTAACCGGGCATAAGCAATTGATGTGGCACTGACCAGCGGGATGCCTTTATAGGCAGGGCCGTAAAGAATATCCGGCTTAATGCCTGATTCAATCAAGGCCTGGGCGTAAAATTGCCCCAGTTTTCCAAGCTGTGCGCCGGTATTGAATAAACCGGTATTGAAAAAATAAGGACTGGTGCGGCCTGATTTCAACTGAAATTCGCCGAATTTAAGCACGCCGCATTCCAGCGCATAGGAAATAAAGTCTTTTTGATAATCAAGCATAAGGGATAAGGGATAAGGGATAAGGGATAAGGGATAAGGGATAAGGGATAAGGGCTAAGGGCTAAGGGCTAAAGGCTAAAGGCTAAGGGCTAAAAATTGGAATGGCTCTTAAATCCCAATACAAGCTTTATTTGCCTTTCGTCCTTCGCCTTTCGCCTTTTTTCTATTTCCGGCTGCTAAACAGTGACAATAAATTTCTCTAAAATATTGTCCAAAAAGTTCCAGCCTTGTTCCGAACAATAGTAGTGATTATCTTGTCGGATAAGCAAGTTTTGTTTTACGCAAGCGGATAAAGCCGGCTCCAGCGTGGCGGGGGCAAGACCGGTGGCTGCTTGATAAGCATCCAAAGTAAAACCCTGCTTCAGGCGCAAATGATTCATGATAAATTCCAACGGCAACTCCGACACGACAATAACATCCGCCCCACCGTTTTGATGCGAATTGCTTAAATACTGTTCCGGGTTTTTGGGCTTAAATGTGCGGATAATTTGATCCGGCAATGCTTGACTGATTTTTCCGTGAGCGCCCGCGCCGATGCCCAAATAATCGCCGAATTGCCAATAATTTACATTATGCTGACATTGCCGACCTTGTTTGCTGTAGGCGGAGACCTCATATTGTTGGTAACCGTGATCGGCCAATATTTGCTGGCAATCTTGTTGGGTGCTGAAGATGGTTTCATCATCGGGCAGCTTGGGCGGAAACTTATGAAACCAGGTATTAGGCTCCAGCGTTAACTGGTAAAAGGAAATATGGGTAGGATTGAGGCCTATCGCCGTTTCTATGTCTATCTTGCTGGTATCAGGGCTGGCACCCGGCAGGCCGAACATCAAATCCAGGTTGAAATTATCGAATCCTGACTGGTGGGCAATCTCGGCAGCGTGAATAGCTTCCTGCGCCGAATGCACGCGACCCAGTTTTTTTAAAATCGGGTCGTTAAAGCTTTGTATGCCAATCGATAAACGATTGATACCCAGCGCCCTGAATTCAGCAAATTTATGGCTCTCAAAAGTACCCGGATTGGCTTCAAGAGTGATTTCCAGGTCGTCTTTAAGTGTCAGCTGTTGCTCTATACCACGCAATAAGCGGTTAATCGATTCGGGTGAAAACAAGCTGGGCGTACCGCCGCCGATAAAAATACTACTTATCGGCCGGGTGATGCTATAGCGCTGTATATCGATGGCTAAATCATTCAACAACGCTGCGACATAGGCCGATTCAGGCAGTTCGGATTTAACCGCATGTGAATTAAAATCGCAATAAGGACATTTTTTAATGCACCAGGGAATATGGATATAGAGGCTAAGCGGCGGCAAGAGATTTTTTAGCATTTAGTTTAAAATAGCTGTTAGTTTAACACTAACGGCCTTTAATCAATAAGGCATCGTGTAAGAACCTGCGTGGAACTTAGGTGATTTCCCGCAAAAAACACACCCAACTGACTGGTCTTTTTGCCCATCTACTGCGTTGCAAAAATAGTTGCATAGCTCGCTATGCGCCCATTTTTGTGCCTTGTAGCTGAACAAAAATCCTGCGTCATTTGGGTATGTTTATTCTTGGAAAGCACCTTAAGTGGGTCTTAATTTTGCTCGATTCCGCTAGTATTTTTTGTTGATGTGACACACTATTTTAAAGCGAGGGCATATGCGATTGTTACTGGTTGAAGACGACGAAATACTGGGCGATGGACTGGTCGAGGGTCTAAAAATGGAAGGCTATGCAGTTGATTGGCTAACTAACGGCAAGCTTGCCGACGAAGCGCTAAAAATCAACAGCTATGAACTAATCGTACTGGATCTTAATCTGCCGGATATGGAGGGCCTGGATATTTTAAAAGCGTTAAGAGCCCGCAAAGATGAAACGCCGGTGATGGTCTTGACCGCCAAGGATACCCTTTCCGATCGCGTACTGGGCTTAGATAGCGGTGCCGACGATTTTGTGATTAAACCGTTTGAGCTGGACGAAGTTTGCGCGCGATTACGGGCATTGGCGAGAAGAAATGAAGGGCGCAGCGCCCCTAATATTGAGCACAAAGGCATTGTTTTGGATCCGGCCTCGCATCAAGTGACCTGGAACGACGAAAAGGTCGACCTGTCGCAAAAAGAATTTGAGATACTGAGTTTTTTAATGAGCAATATCGGCCGGGTTATCTCCCGCGCCCGGCTTGAAGAAAGCTTGTACTCATGGGACTCGGATGTAGAAAGCAACACCGTCGAGGTTCATATCCACCATCTGAGAAAAAAACTCGAGCCGTCCATTATCCGCACCGTCCGGGGTGTGGGTTATATTATCGATGAAGATTAATGAATTATTCACTACGCCAACTACTACTGTTTAGCCTGCTGACCGCATCCATGTTGATCTGGGGCGTGACGGCCTATATGAGTTATAAAGTCACCCGTGACGAAGTCGCCAGCCTGTTCGATGCGGAACTGGCACAATCGGCCAAAGTGCTGCATGTGTTTGTAGAGAGTCTGGTGCGCGAAGGCTCGCTGTCCAAGCATTGGGCGCAAGCGCAAACCGACGACCGACTGCACGTCAATACCCGGCGCAAGCGTCAAACGCAAAGCAATTTTCAGCTCTGGGCCAAAGGCGACGGCTTATTGCTGCGCTCAGAAAATTCGCCCGAGTTTACAGTGCTTGGCGTCAACAAAAAAAATATCGACGACCAATTATGGGAGGTCTTCGACGGGCTTTTGGAAGCCAGCACTTTAGGCCATAAATACGAAAGAAAAATCGCCTTCCAACTGTGGTCGAAAAATGATGGCTTATTGTTACGCTCTGAAAGCGCGCCGACGTTTGCTTTTTCCACTGCGGCCAATGGGTTCAGCGAAACCAATATCGATGATCATTTATGGCATGTCTTTAGCATATCCAGCTCAAACGACGAATATGTTATTCATGTCGGTCAAAAAGAAGAAATACGCGCCGAATTAACCGATGAAATATCAGCACAATTGGTGATGCAATTCCTGGTCGGCCTGCCGATTTTAGGTCTGGTCATCTGGATTATTGTCGGACATTCCTTAAAACCACTCAACCGGCTGGAAATAGCCTTATCCCGTCGGGAAGCCAGTTTTCTTAAGCCGCTATCCAGCAAGAAGCTGCCCAAGGAAATTATCCCGGTGGTCAATGAGATCAACAACCTGTTTGCCCAGCTTGAGCAGGCCTTTGAGCATGAGCGCCAGTTTACCGCTGATGCCGCGCACGAATTAAGAACGCCTTTGGCCGGACTGCTCACCCAGGCTCAGGTTGCACTGCGTACCGGCGATGAGACGGTTCGTCATCAGGCGCTCAAGCGGATTGAGCAAGCCGTTAATCGCATGACCTACATGGTGCAACAGCTGTTGACCTTCTCGCGCATTGAATCCGGCACCGAATTCTTAGCCAAAGAGACAACCGTGCTCAGCCGTGAAGTGGTGCGCATCATTGCCGAACTGGATCATGATGCGCATAAAAAGCGGATTAACATGGAATACGATGAGATTAACGCGTCGCCTATCGTGGCAAACACCCTGCTGATAAACATTCTGATCCGAAATATTATCGACAACGCGATTAAATATACCCCCGCTCAAGGAATGGTCAGGGTTAGCCTGATAGGAACCGAGCATCATTTACTGTTGAGCGTTGAAGACTCCGGACCGGGCATAGCGCCAGACCAATATGAGAACTCGCTGAAACGGTTTCATCGTTGCGTTGAAACCGCCAATAAAGCCCAAGGCACCGGCCTTGGCTTTTCGATCGTGCAACGCATTGCTACGATACACGGCGCAGAACTTGTTTTGGACGAGTCCGAATTCGGCGGCTTAAAAGTGACGGTTATATTTACCTTACCGGTCAGAGCTGTGGTTAAAAGTCATATTGGCAAATTAAGTTTTTTTACGATTAAGAAAGGCAGTTGAGGTGGGGGTTGGGAAATCCACATTAAATTGTAATCTCAATTCATTGATAGTAAAGCATAATCAGAGCCAAGTAATGCCTAAAATAAGCCTTCAGGTGATTCTTGGCAGGAAGTTCGTGCAGCTGGGCTTAGGTTTACTGAATGTAAGCAATATCGGCATTTTGTTGCGGCATCCAAGTGCAGAAACCTTTGTGTTCAGCGGAGCGGGTGCTGATTGCGTTTAAGGTAATAATGCGCATAAAAATAAATTGAGTTGCGAGTTTTCAAGAAAAAACGTATTATCTGTGGTTCTTAAATAAAGTATGTAGCCCGTTTGTGGGTAATGTGAAAGTAATATGAAACCAGAAATTCATCCAGAATATAAGCAAATTACTGTGACTTGCGGTTGCGGCAATAAATTTGAAACCGGTTCTGTATTGGGTAAGGATCTGCAAATTGAGGTTTGTTCTTCATGTCATCCTTTTTATACAGGAAAACAGCGCGTTGTTGATACAGCGGGTCGTGTTGATAAGTTCCGTAAAAGATACGGTAAATAAATTTTTGTGGTTTTTGTCGGGGTGGTTGATCCTGGCACGGATACAAAAAGCGATATGCTTAAAAATACAGAAAATAAAAAAAGCCCCACTTAGCCTTCTTTGTTTTATCTGTAGTCAAAAGAAAAAAGCCAGTACAGCGAAAGTTGTATTGGCTTTTTTGCATTTCCGGCATCATTCGAGCAACCTTGTCATCAGATTTATAATACCCGCTTTTTAGAAAAGCGGGTTGTAGATGCTGTGCTTGTGTCGATGGTGGGTGTTAAAGATCTAATCCAGACAGGCCTTCAATGGACCAGTTAGTGAAATCAAGAGAGCCCTCGTCGTTGTCGCCGTTTTTGTAATTAATTCGGCAGGCATATTTTTTGGTGGTTGTGCCAGCTGTGGGGCTTGTGATGTCGATTTCGGCGTTAATGACATATTGATAGTTTCCCAGGCTCCAGGCATTAAGCGGCTTTTCAGGGAAGCTAATGGATAAGTCAGATCCAAGTTTGGATTTAATGTAGTTATTGCAATGCTTAAAGGCGAGTCCGGTGAGCGGCGTGGAGATAGGGGTCTGTCCCCCTTGGTCTTTGCTGTCAACAAGGAACAGGTCTGATTGAATTACTTTGTAAACGAAAGGCATGACGACCTCTTTTTGAAATAAAAGTAAGGCTGACAAGCTAACGATAAAAATTATTATGGAGTATTTCTTCATGGACTTAAGAGGGTAAGATTAGAAAATAATAAAATTAATTGTAACAGGAATCAATGTTTTAAATGCAGATGAATTTAACAGGTAAGTCCTGTATTCAAGGAAATGAATCTGGCGCTTGTTTTTGACTTGACAAGGTTCATTGAGCTGGTAGACTGACAGCTCGCTAAATTGACTTGGCGGCACTTGGTTCTTAATCTGATTAAGGATGGGTGGGAAAATGGAGTTGTAACTATAGCCCCTGGCCATAACAAGTTGGGGATTTGATATAATTTTTGGAGGTAGAAATGGCAGCTACAACTGAATCAGTGAGAGCTGATGCTGCGGAAGCACCGCTGTTAAATAAGAAAAATATGATCCTTGGAGCACTGACGTATGTAGTGTTTTATGCTTGGGTTCGTTGGTATGAAGGCGTCTACGGCTGGTCAGCTGGTTTAGATTCATTCGCACCTGAATTCGAAACATATTGGATGAACTTTCTTTATATTGAGTTTGTTTTAGAAGTGGCAACTGCAGGTATCCTGTGGGGCTATCTCTGGAAATCTCGTGATCGTAAAGTAATGTCAATCACGCCAAGAGAAGAGTTGAGAAGACACTTTACTCATTGGACTTGGTTGGTAATGTATGCTTTCGCTATTTACTACGGCGCTAGCTACTTTACAGAACAAGATGGAACATGGCATCAAACTATTGTTCGTGATACTGACTTTACACCAAGTCACATTATCGAATTCTATTTGAGCTACCCTATCTACATCATTACTGGCGGCGCTTGTTTCTTATATGCAAAAACCAGGCTTCCTACTTATCAGCAAGGTCTGCATCTTCAGTATATGGTTGCAGTCGTTGGTCCTTTCATGATTCTGCCAAATGTTGGCTTGAATGAATGGGGTCACACTTTCTGGTTTATGGAAGAGTTGTTCGTTGCACCTTTACATTACGGCTTCGTATTCTTCGGATGGGCAGCTTTAGGTGTAATGGGTGTTGTGAATACAGAAGTTGCAGCTATTGCTAAACTTCTGAAAAAAGACTTAGCTTAATAAAGTCTTGGTTGTAATTACTATCTCCTCGCTGTTTCGCTTTTTTTCAGGGCGAAACAGCAAAAGTGGAAGATAGTCATTAATAAAAATAATTTAAATCCTTTAGGAGGTAAGCTAATGAGCGCATCTCAATCAGCTGTACGTTCACGCGCTGAAGCAGTTAAAGTTTCACGCACGTTCGACTGGCTAATTCTGTTCACATTGTTCTTTGTTGTACTTGGTGGTTATCACATTCACTACATGTTAACCGGTGGTGACTGGGATTTCTGGACTGACTGGAAAGATCGTCGTCTATGGGTAACTGTAGCTCCAATCGTTTCAATCACTTTCCCTGCGGCTGTTCAGGCTGTGTTGTGGTGGCGTTACCGTTTGCCTTTCGGCGCGGTAGTTTGTATCTTAGGTCTGCTCTTAGGTGAGTGGATTAACAGATATTTAAATTTCTGGGGTTGGACTTATTTCCCAGTAAACTTCTGCTTCCCTTCAAACCTGATGCCAGGTGCTATTATTCTTGACGTTATCTTGATGTTGACAGGTAGCATGACAGTTACGGCAGTACTCGGTGGCTTGACATGGGGTCTGATATTCTATCCAGGTAACTGGCCAATTATCGCACCATTACATGTTCCTGTTGAATATAACGGCATGATGATGACACTAGCTGATTTACAAGGTTACCACTACGTAAGAACGGGTACACCTGAGTACATCAGAATGGTTGAAAAAGGTACATTAAGAACTTTCGGTAAAGACGTTGCTCCAGTATCAGCGTTCTTCTCAGGTTTCGTGAGTATCTTGATTTACTTCTTGTGGCATTTCTTCGGTAAATGGTTCGGTGGTACTTCATTCACCCAAAGCGCATAAGCACTTGGTTGTAGGAAATTACACAAAAAGACTGATGTTAGCAGCAGAAAAGTACGCTGTTGATATTGGATACTCAGAAAACTATAGATTCTCTATTATAGAGGAGGATATATGAAATTAATAAAAGACAAGGTTGCTAAATTATCCTTTGTCGCACTGCTGGTAACTGTTACAGCAGCGATGTTTTACGCACCAACTGCATCTGCTCATGGCGAAAAGTCGCAAGCCGCATTTATGCGTATGCGTACAATTCACTGGTTTGACCTGAACTGGTCAAAAGATACTGTGGCTGTTAACGATACTATGACAATTTCCGGTAAATTCCACGTTTTCGCGGGATGGCCTGAAACTGTTGATAAACCAGAAATCTCATTTTTGAACATTGGTATTCCAGGACCTGTATTTATTCGTCAAGGTTCATGGATCGGTGGTCAATTAGTTCCACGTTCTGTTTCTTTAGAACTGGGTGAGACTTATGAGTTTAAAGTTCTGTTAAAAGCGCGTCGTCCAGGTGACTGGCACGTACACACTATGATGAACGTTAAAGGCGGTGGTCCAATCATCGGTCCAGGTAAATGGGTAACTATTACTGGTACTATGGGATCATTTGTTAACCCAGTGACTACGCTGTTAGGTGATACTATCAACCTAGAAACGTATAACTTGGGCAACACTTACTTCTGGCACGCTTTATGGTATGCCATAGGTCTGGCTTGGTTGGGATATTGGGCACGTAAACCAATATTCATTCCACGTTATCTGGCTATGGAAGCAGGCAAAGCAGATTCTTTGATTACTGCTACTGACAGAAAAGTTGCTATTGGATTTGCAGTCGCTACCTTGGCGATTGTTGGTTATGGTATGGCGAGCACAAACGCAGCGTATCCTGTAACTACTCCATTGCAAGCTGGTTTGTTGCGCGGCATGAAACCAATTGAAATGCCTGCAAGAACTGTTAGCGTTAAAGTTGAAGATGCAACTTATCGTGTACCAGGTCGTGCAATGCAAATGACTCTGACTATCACTAACAATGGTGATTCTTCAGTTCGTTTGGGTGAGTTTAATACTGCTGGTGTTCGTTTCTTAGATCCTAAGGTTCATGAAGATGAAACAGGCTATCCAGATGACTTGTTGGCTGAAGAAGGTTTGACTGTTAGTGATAACAGCCCACTTGCTCCAGGTACAACAAGAACTGTGCAAGTTACTGCTTCTGACGCTGCTTGGGAAGTTTATCGTTTAGCTGACTTGATCTATGATCCAGACAGCCGTTTTGCTGGATTGTTATTCTTCTTTGATGAAGCTGGCAACCGTCAAATGGTTACGATAGATGCTCCATTAATTCCATCTTTCATCTAATGAAATAATTAACTGACCGCTTTGGTTGTCAGTTAAGGGATTGAGAGACCCTCGTTACCAATAGGTAGCGGGGGTTTTTTTTTGAGAAAAATTTAGTATGCTTAAAATTACCGTAGAAGACTTACTCAATGCAAGATTTAGATCCGCCGACAGAGAGGCGGGTACACTTGGAATTGAAGCTGTACAAGACTGCAATAGCGCCTGTTTGTAGGTAAAGATTAATCACCCTGTTGAGTGTCAGCGGATCACATTGAGACGGAAAAGTGTTATCCTCTGGCTTGATAATTGATAATTGATAAGAGTGTAATGGCTTTTCGGTGTGGCGAAATTGCCGATGTTATAAATAGTTAAAGGAGATGCCATGAAATTTAATCCATGTATTGATAAGTGTACTTACGAAGGAACCCATTGCGAAGGTTGCGGCCGATCCCACCAGGAAAAAGCGGAAACTAAAAAGCTGGTCATGGATGTGGTGAATTTTGCCCAAACTCAGGGTTATGAAAATTTTGAAGATTTTGCAAGCGCTATCGGGCAAAGCGTAGTTAAAAAACTAAAGAAAGCCGCTGCTGAAAAATAATAGCCCATGACTCATGCTGAAATTATCGGCTATTTGGCCGCGACACTGACAACAGCCTCATTTGTACCCCAGGCAATATTGACAATCAAAACAAGAGACACAGAATCCCTTTCTTTGGGCATGTACGGCACCTTTACTTTGGGCGTGTTATGTTGGCTTGTTTATGGGCTTTATCTCGATAATAAGGCCATTATAGTTGCAAACGCCATAACGCTGCTGTTGGCCGCATCGATACTTTTCGTTATGATTTACAATAGGCTGCGCAAGAAAAAATCATAATCGCATCTGTTTATGCCTGTTGAAGAATCTCCAGCGAATTTCCATCAGGATCGCGGCTAAACAGCGCTTTCCGCCCAGATTTGCTTAAGGTGTAAGCAATACCGTTTTTATCCAGTACCTCTTTAACCGGTGCCAGATCCGGCACACTTAAGGCAATATGCCGATCGCGCCCGCCATATTCAGGGCGACCGGTTATCGGATCGGTGTTTTCCAGTTCCAGTAAATGAATCTGTTGTGCGCCCAGCTGCAACCAAGCACCAGGAAATCCTAGATCGGGCCTGTCGGTCTGTTGCAGGCCGAAAACATCGCAGTAAAATTTCAGCGATACCGCAGTATCAGCAACAACAAGGCTGGCATGATGCAAGGTATAATTAAATTTTGACATGTTTTAAAAGCCTATCCGAAAGTGTGAGGGAGAATCTATGTGTCATCAGAGACGACAAGCGCCTTGAAAGCCACCAACAAAACCTCGCTCATTGTTGATAGCAGGGTGAGGTTGTTGGCGGGAGGAGTCTAGGCTTTATTTTCGCCGCCGAATAACTCCAGCAACCGTGGCAGGAAGTTGGCCAACTCCAGCGACATGATCGAAAAATCTACATCGAACTGCTCAGCTTCAGAGTCGGTATCAATGTCGGATACTTGATCCTGAATCAGATCGAGAAATTTCAGGCGTTTGATCGACAGATTTTCATCGACAATGAAAGCAAGACGGTCAGCCCAATTCATCGCCAGTTTGATGACTTCTTTGCCGGTGTCAAGATGGTTTTTAATTTCCGGAAGACTCAGGTCGTGGCGTTTGCAGCGAATAATGCCGCCTTCCTCTTCAGGTGCGCGCAACTCGCATTCGTCTTCGATGGTGATGTCGTCTGGCGCTTGGTTGTTGATCAGCCACTCGGTCATAACTTTGACCGGTTTTTCAATAGTGTTGAGCGGAACCACCGGTAATGAACCTAGGCATTTACGCAAACTGCTCAGTAAATCCTCGGCTTTTTTTGCAGAAGCAGCATCGACAATCAGCCAGCCGCCTTTGGGGTCGATATAGGCGTAAGTCTTGTTCGAGAAGGTGAACGCCCTGGGCAATAGCTCAAAGATAAGCTCATCCTTGATGGCGGTGCGTTCTTTTTTGGATAGTTTGCGTCCTTGTTGTTCCTCGGTTTCAAGAATCTTGTCTTGCATCATTTCATTGACGACGGACGCGGGCAGGACTCTTTCTTCTTTTTTTCCGCACAGCATTAAAAAGCCGTTCGCGCTATGCACGAGCTGTGGCGATGATTTGCCTATGGGTGAAGTCCAGCCGAAAGTGAATTCTTCATGACTGCCGCAAGGACGAAATGCCATTTGTTCAAGTTTTAGTTCCAGGTCTGCTGGAGCTAAAGTGAAATCCTCAGTAAGACGAAAAATGCTCAGATTTTTAAACCACATGTGCAAAGGAACCCTTGTAAATAAAATGACTGCGTATTATCGCAAATTTGGCGGCATAAAAATAAAGTAAATTTTATAATTTCAAAACCAGATTAACTTGGCTGCCATCACAAATAGCAGCAGCGAAAAATAGCGTTTCAACTCCTCCGCAGGCAGCTTATGAGCCAACTTTGCACCCATCGGGGCGGTATACATGCTGGTCAGCACTATGCCCAGAAAAGAGGGTACATAAATATAACCTAAGCTCCACTCAGGCAGCTGCAACACATTCTTGCCCAATAAGGCATAGCCTATCGTTCCAACTATGGCTATCGGCAAACCGCAGGCGCTGGCTACGGCGACGGCATTGCGCATCGGCGTTTGAAAATGCACTAAAAAAGGCACAATCAGCGTACCTCCGCCTATTCCCAGTAGTGATGACAGCAGTCCGATTATGCCTGATACGCCCCAATCCAGTTCTTTGGAGGGCTGCTGCTGACCGGTTTTCGGTTTTAATTGCAAAGCCATTTGCACACCCACGCATAACAAATAGATGATAAAGATAACGCGTAATACGTCACCGGCTATATGATCCGCAACCACCGAGCCGAGCGCCGCGCCGATCATAATACCCGGCCCCAAGGTCAGCACTTTGGGCCACAATACGGATCCCAAGCGATGGTGCGCCAGCACCGAAAATACCGAGGTACAAATAATGGTTGCCAGCGAGGTTGCGACCGACATGATCATGACCAATTCTGAGGGGAATCCTTGCGCTGCAAATAACATCGCTAAAACCGGCACAATAATCAGGCCGCCGCCTATTCCGAAGAGTCCAGCCGATAATCCTGCGACTGCGCCCAATAAAATACTGGTTAAAAAAATTGTTATCACTGTATTCTCCTGAATAGGTGTTAGTTGTCCGTACCTGCCTTATGCCCCTTTGAATAAGGCTGTGCTATTCTAAGCGCATTATTAAATGGTTAGAGTTACATAGTGGAAATATACCTTGTTGGCGGCGCGGTGCGCGATAAATTGTTGGGGCTTGAGGTCAAAGAGCGGGATTGGGTCGTGGTCGGCGAGACCCCGGAAGCTATGGTGAGAAGGGGATACAGACCGGTAGGCAAGGATTTTCCGGTATTTTTGCATCCGCAAAGCCATGAAGAATATGCGCTGGCGAGAACTGAAAGAAAAACCGCGCCTGGTTATAAAGGCTTTACCGTGCATGCCTCATCAGGCGTCAGTCTGGAGCAGGATTTGATTCGCCGCGACCTGACCATCAATGCGATGGCGATGACCCCTGAAGGCCGGCTTATCGACCCTTACGGCGGACAACGCGATCTTGAACAGCGGATTTTCCGGCATGTCTCGCCGGCATTTGCCGAAGACCCGGTGCGGATTTTGCGTATCGCCCGTTTTGCCGCACGATACGATCATTTAGGGTTCACACTGGCTGAAGAAACCCGTGATTTGATGCAGGCCATGGTGACGGCAGGGGAAGTGGATTATCTGGTGCCTGAGCGAGTCTGGGCCGAACTGGTTAAGGCGCTGAACGAGAAGTCCCCCAGCGCTTTTTTCTATACTTTGAAAGACTGCGCGGCACTGGAAAAAATCTTCCCGGAAATCCATTGTTTGTTCGGCGTGCCGCAGCCGGAAAAACATCACCCGGAAATCGATACCGGCATTCATACGATGCTTTGTTTGGAGCAAGCAGCGCTGTTGTCGTCCAGTCCCGAAGTTCTGTTTGCGACCTTGGTCCATGACCTAGGCAAAGGTATAACGCCCAAAGCGAACTGGCCGAGTCATCACGGGCATGAAACTAAAGGCCTGCCTATTCTGGATAAAATGTGTGAGCGTTTGCGAGTGCCTAACTCGTTTAAAACGCTGGCCTTACAGGTCATGCAATACCATACCCACTGCCACCGGGCTTTTGAATTACGCGCTTCAACAATTACCGATATGCTGGCCGCTCTGGGGGCGTTCAAGCCAAGCAATAAATTGCCCGAGTTTTTGTTGGCCTGCGAGGCGGACGCCAAAGGTAGAGCCGGGTTTGAAGATGCTCCTTATCCCCAAGCCGAACTGCTGAGCGGCGCTGCCAACGCGGCGTCATCCGTTGATACTGCGGAGATTTTGAATGGCGAGCTTAAAGGTTCGCATATCGGCGAGGCGATCCGCCGCTTGCGAATTAAAGCGGTCAGCGAGTTTATTCAGTCTGAATAACTCCGCAGCCACAGACTGAATGGTGTTGAATAAAGCGGCAAAGACCATTATAGTTAAATTCCTTTTGTTACTCTTTGTGTAATCATAACCATGCCTACTTTCGACATCATTTCCGAATTCGACAAACACGAGATTAAAAACGCCGTTGATCAAGCCAATAAAGAAGTGACCACGCGCTTCGATTTTAAGGGCACCGATTCAAGTTTCGAATTGACGGACGACAAGCTGGTTATGGTCTCCGAATCGACGTTTCAGTTGCAGCAAATGTTCAGTGTGGCCTGTTCAAAACTCAGTCGGCGCGGTATCGATATAGCCTGCATGGAGGTCGGCGACCCCAAGCCTAGCGGCAAAGGGATGCGCCAGGAAATCATCATGAAGCAGGGTTTGGATTCGGCGCTGGCCAAAAAAATCGTTAAATTGATTAAGGATAAAAAGCTGAAAGTCCAGGCGGCCATTCAGGGCGACCAGGTCAGGGTCACCGGCAAAAACCGGGATGATTTGCAGGACGTGATTAAAATGCTCAGAGAGGAAAAGTTGGATATGCCGTTGCAGTTTGAAAATTTCAGGGATTAAAACCTAGCCCTGAAACTTTTTATAAGCAAAATAGCCGAGGATGGCAAAGCCGAGCCATCCGGTGACTAAAGGGCCGACGACATGGTTGTAACTGCTGACCAGATAAAGATATTCAGAGGTTGAATCCGGATTGAATAAAGAGCCGTTCATTTTTATTTGCCACACCCAGCCGGCATGACAGCCGATGCAGAGACCTAAGCTTTCTTTTACCTGCGTTCTGAGTACGGCTAGAAAAGCGCCGACCACCAGTAATGAAAGTAATGCCGATGCGTTAAGCGGATCCAGCACATTAGCCAATGCTTCACCCAGCAAGGTAAAACCGCTGAATAGATCGACTTGCTGCTTAGGTATCTCGGTTTTACTATCAAGAAAATGCAGCGCCGCATAATAAGCTGAGCTGATCAAAATTGCCGCAATGACCGGCATGTTCTTTTTTAAAGCAGCCAATAACACCCCTCGAAAAACCGACTCCTCAAATACTGCAATTAATAGCGCTAGCAACAAAGACAGGATTGTTTTTTGAGCGATGAAGCCGATTGTCCATGGCTGTGACGGGTCAACAACATCGATACCGAGAATATACAAAGTAATAAATACCGGCATCAAGGTGATAATGCCCAGGCCGAATCCTTGCAATACCTGCTTTAAGAATATCGGTCTTGTGGCAAAGCCCAAATCACTCTTGTTAAATTTCATGTAGGCCATGGCAGGAAAAATACTCAGCACCAAAAACAGCTGGGTCGATTTGGTTATTATTTTCGATAAAGGAAAGTATCCCTCTATACCCAGAAAAATAAAATAGCCGACAATGCAGGCTAAGGAGGCTGCCGCCAGCAATACCAAAAAAGGCATTATTAAATTGAGTGTAGTTTTGATCATTTGTTATTCCTGCCAAAATCGCCCCACAGCAACTGTACTGCGGCTAAGGCGGCCAGAGATGCGGTTTCTGTTCTTAGGGTACGGGCGCCTAAACGCACCGGAATAAAGCCGGAGGCTTTTGCCATGTCCCGCTCCTGATCGGAAAAGCCACCTTCGGGGCCGGTGAGTAAGGTCACTTTCATAGCTTCAGGTTCTAATTCGGTTAATGTGGTTTCGGCATAAGGGTCGAGAAACACTTTTAGCCCTTGTTGGCTACCTACCCAGTTTTGCAAGGTATCGATTTCCGGCAATACGGGCAGGGTGGTTCTGCCGCTTTGCTCGGCGGCATGTTGAACTATTTTTTGCCAATGCACTAGGCGTTGCGGTCTTTTTTCGCCTTTGAATTGCACCACGCAGCGTTCGGTCAATAACGGCGTGATGTGATTGACGCCCAGCTCCACGGCTTTTTGTACGGTCAAGTCCATCCGGTCGCCCCGTGAGATGCCCAACCCCAAAGTCACCTGCAACGGTGATTCCACGCAGCGGTCACTCCAGTGCTCGATGGCTATCAGCACAGATTTTCGGCTGACTTCGGCAACGGTGCAACAATATTCTCCGCCGTGACCGTTAAATAAAATAAGTGGCGCGTCTTTTTTTAATCGTAATACTGTCCTGACATAATGCCCGTTGTCATCGTCCAGTTCGATGAGTTTGCCGGTAGTCAGAGGTGTTGGTGTATATAATCTGGAGACGCGCATAATCAGTCCTTAACCGCATGTTGAATGCCTTGCCAAGCCACCTCGGCGATTAACAACAGTTGATCCTCGGTGACAATATAGGGCGGTATAAAATAAATGACGTTACCCAAAGGGCGCAATAATACACCTTTAGACAGCGCGTATTGATAGACTTTAAGTCCGCGACGTTCCTGCCAGGGGTAAGGTTCACGGGTATGCTTGTTTTTGACCATTTCAATCGCTAAAATCATGCCTGTTTGCCGAACTTCTGCAACATGTGGATGCTCATGAAAACGCATTGCCGCTTTCGCCATAATATTTGCCAGGGCGCGGTTAAGTTCGATGATGTTGTTTTGCTGGAAAATATCGATGGTAGCCAATCCAGCTCTACATGCCAGTGCATTGCCGGTGTAACTGTGCGAATGCAGGAATGCAGTCATCGCTTGGTAATCGGCATAGAAGGCTTGATATACCTGATCGGTGGTCAGCACCGCAGATAACGGCAAATAGCCGCCGGTTAAGCCTTTGGACAAGCACATAAAATCCGGGCTGATGGCGGCTTGTTCACAGGCGAACAAGGTGCCGGTGCGCCCGAAGCCGACCGCGATTTCATCGGCGATCAAATGCACGTTGTATTTATCGCAGGCGGCGCGCAGCAATTTCAAATAGACAGGATCGTACATGCGCATATTGCCGGCGCATTGCACTAAAGGCTCGATGATGACCGCGCAAGCGGTATCGGCATGTTGTTGCAGCGTTTGTTCCATCAGCTCGAAGCGGCGGGTGGAATAGTCCGCCCAGGATTCGCCGGGTTCGCGGTGATAGCAGTCCGGGCCGGGTACGGTGATGACGTCCATTAATAACGGCGCGTAGGTGTCTTTATACAGAGGCACATTGCCGACGGCTAGTGCACCAAGGGTTTCGCCGTGAAAGCTATTTTCCAGGGTGATGAATTTGGTTTTTTGGGTTTGTCCAAGGTTACGCCAATAATGAAAACTCATTTTTAGCGACACTTCCACCGCAGATGAACCGTTGTCTGCATAAAAACATCGGCTTAAGCCTGGCGGCGAGATTTCAATTAGCTTTTCCGCCAGAAGGACTGCGGATTCATGGGTGAAACCGGCAAAAATGACATGCTCCAGGGTATCGAGCTGGTCTTTTAACGCGGCGTTGATGGTGGGATTGGCATGGCCGAATAAATTAACCCACCATGAGCTGATCGCATCGAGATAGCGATTGCCGTCAAAGTCTTCCAGCCAGATGCCTTGGCCTTTTTTGATCGGAATAACCGGGAAGGTTTCGTGATCTTTCATTTGTGTACAGGGATGCCACAAAACGGCAAGATCGCGATTGGAAATGGATTGATTGGACATAGGTGAAAGGCAAAAGGTTCAAGGCAAAAGGTTTAAGGTGAGCGAACCCTGCATCTTTAGTGTTTATGGCTGGTTAAGTGAATCGACAAAAGAAGTCACGTCATCATTATCAACTCGCTCATAAATATCCGCTACCGATAAGGTTAAGTCCACGGATTCAAAAGTCACGCTATCGCCCATGAAATAATGACGGGAAATCCAGCCTTCACTGCGGCGGCAGATTTCGACATCAACAAAATCCTGCTCGATTAACACGTATTCTTTTAATGTAGGCAGGGTTTGATAGGCGAACTTTTTGGCGGTTTCATCCATTCTGCGGGTGGACTTTGATAAGACCTCGACGATAATAACCGGCGTTTCAGTGTAATAGGCGTTGTTGTTATCCTCGCATACCACCATGACATCGGGATAAAAAAACTTGCTGCCGACTTTGACTTTAATATCCGATGCAAACGGTTCACAGGGCGTGTTTTTTAATTGCACTTTTAATCCAGCAAGCACATTGCCTGTTATACGCTGGTGATTTTTACTCGCGTCCGCCATTGCATAAACAGCACCGTCAATATACTCGTGCTTTATTTCGTTAAGCAGTTCGCCTTGCAAATAGTCTGTTTCGCTAATCCACTCGGTTTGTTGTTTTAAGTTCAACGCCATGATTTTTACCTCAATGAATAGTTAGATTAAAAGCAAATTACCTGTGTAAGCATAGCCGTTATCGCTTTAGGTTTTTCAAAATCGTCAGGGTAGGTGCGGCTTGGTTCATCGTATAAAAATGCAACCCCGGCGCACCGCCATCCAGTAGGCGTTGGCAAAGATTGCTGACCACATCCAGACCGAAGGCTTGTATTGATTCCCTGTCATCACCAAAACTTTCCAGTCGTTTGCGCAGCCAGCGGGGAATATCCGCGCCGCACATATCTGAAAAGCGGAATAGTTGCGCATATTGGGTAATCGGCATAATGCCGGGAACGATGGGAATCGTTATACCGCTTTTTTCGCAGGCATCGACAAAATGAAAATACGCTTCGGCATTGTAAAAATATTGGGTGATCACCGCATCGGCGCCCGCGGCCACTTTACGCTTGAAGTTTTTAAAATCCTCCACACCGCTGGCGGCTTGCGGGTGCACTTCGGGGTAGGCGGCAACATGAATCTGAAAATGATCGCCGGTTTCCTGGCGAATAAATTCGACTAACTCATTGGCATAGCGGAATTCTCCGGCCGACATCATGCCGGAAGGCAAATCACCTCGTAAGGCGACAATTTTAGTGATGCCGTGATCCTGATAGTCTTTTAGAATGGCGCGGATATTGGCTTTGGTTGACGCCACGCAAGATAAATGCGGCGCGGCGGAGATGCCTTTGGCTTGAATATCGATTACCGTAGTGAAGGTCTTATCGCGGGTCGAACCGCCCGCACCGAAAGTGACGGAAAAAAAGTCGGGGTTCAGTTTGGCCAGTTTGCTCTGTACAACTTGCAGGCTTGCCGCGCCTTCGTCGGTTTTTGGCGGGTAAAATTCGAAACTGAATAGCTGGGGATGTGTTTGTTGCGATTGCATTTTATGGTCTCACTGGCGGGAATCTAACGACTGCACGGCTACAGAGCGTAGCGGTGTGCCGGATTTATCGTTCCCACGGCGTCTGTCTGAATGCCGTCATGTGGACGCATTGCGACCCGCGCCGCAATAGCGACACGGAACGCATTCCCACGGATGGCGTGGGAACGATGATTGATCAATAACGATAATGATCCGCTTTAAATGGGCCTTCAACCGGAACATTGATGTATTTGGCTTGTTCAGCGGTTAATACGGTCAAATTCACGCCCAACTGTTTAAGATGCGATCTGGCGACTTTTTCGTCCAGTATCTTAGGTAGGATGTAAACCTTGTTTTCATACTGAGCTGCATTGGTCCAGAGTTCCATTTGCGCCAGAACTTGGTTGCAGAATGAGTTAGACATGACAAAGCTTGGATGTCCGGTGCCGCAACCCAGATTCACTAGGCGGCCTTCAGCTAGAATAATCAGACGCTTGCCGTCAGGGAAAATGACATGATCAACTTGTGGCTTGATATTTTCCCAGGTGTATTGACGCAACGAGGAAATTTCAATTTCCGCATCGAAATGGCCGATATTGCAAACAATCGCCTGGTCTCTCATCGCCACCATGTGCTGATGGGTAATGATATTAAAGTTGCCGGTCGCGGTAACAAAAATATTAGCCAGCGGTGCTGCATCTTCCATGGTCACAACGCGATAACCTTCCATAGCGGCTTGCAATGCGCAAATTGGGTCGATTTCGGTAATCAATACCGTAGCGCCAAGGCCGCGTAAAGATTGTGCGCAACCTTTGCCGACATCGCCATAACCGCAGACCACGGCGATTTTTCCGGCGATCATCACATCGGTAGCGCGTTTGATGCCGTCAACCAGCGATTCGCGGCAGCCGTAGAGGTTGTCGAATTTCGATTTTGTGACCGAATCGTTAACATTAAAGGCGGGGACTTTTAATGTGCCTTTGGTTACCATTTCATACAGACGCAAGACGCCGGTAGTGGTTTCTTCGGACAAGCCTTTAATATCGGCCATCAGTTCAGGATATTTTTCATGCATCATGACGGTTAAGTCACCGCCATCATCCAGGATCATATTCGGACGCCAACCATCAAGACCGTCAATGGTCTGGGCGATACACCATTCTGCTTCTTCCTCGGTTTCGCCTTTCCAGGCAAAAACAGGAATACCAGCCGTCGCCATTGCCGCTGCGGCATGGTCTTGGGTAGAAAAAATGTTGCAGGAAGACCAACGCACTTCTGCGCCTAATGCAGTCAGGGTTTCAATCAATACCGCAGTCTGAATGGTCATGTGCAAACAACCGGCGATGCGCGCGCCTTTTAATGACTGTGCTGCACCAAATTCTTCACGCAGGGCCATTAAGCCCGGCATTTCAGTTTCGGCAATATTGATTTCCTTGCGACCCCATGCTGCCAGAGCAATATCGGCAACTTTATAATCTGGTTGGCTCATCATGATTCCTGTTTTGAGTGATATTAATTAAAGACCGGCCGCATCTTTTAATGCGTCAATTTTGTCGGTTTTTTCCCAGCTAAAGGAGTCTTCGGTGCGACCGAAATGACCATACGCCGCTGTTGTTTGGTAGATGGGCTTTAGCAAACCTAACATTGCAATCAAGCCTTTGGGTCTTAAATCAAAAATATCTCTGATAATTTGCACCAATCTGTCTTCACTGATTTTGCCGGTGCCAAAGGTTTCAATGCTGATAGACGTTGGCTCTGCAACACCAATGGCGTAAGAAACCTGAATTTCACAGCGTTCAGCTAATCCGGCTGCAACAATATTTTTTGCTACATAACGAGCCATGTAGGCCGCCGAACGGTCGACTTTTGAAGGATCCTTGCCTGAAAATGCGCCACCGCCGTGTCTTGCCATGCCGCCGTAGGTGTCAACGATGATTTTGCGCCCGGTTAAGCCGCAGTCGCCGACAGGGCCGCCGATAATGAATTGGCCGGTTGGGTTAATGAAATATTTAGTATCTTTATGCAGCCATTCTTTGGGCAGAACCGGCAGGATAATTTCATCCATCACCGCTTCGTGCAATGCTTTGGTCGCAATGTCAGGTGAATGCTGGGTAGACAAAACCACTGCATCGATCGCTACGGGTTTGTTATTCTCGTAGCGAAAGGTAATCTGACTTTTGGCATCAGGACGCAACCAAGGTAAAGTTTTATTTTTGCGGACTTCAGCTTGGCGTTTGACCAGTAGGTGAGAATAGGTGATTGGGGCTGGCATCAATACATCGGTTTCATTGCTGGCATAACCAAACATTAAGCCTTGATCGCCTGCGCCTTGCTCGTGGTCATTGGCTTCATCGACACCCATTGCAATATCAGCCGACTGTTTGCCGATAGCATTTAAGACTGCGCAACTTTGACCGTCGAAACCAATATCGCCATGATCATAACCGATGTCACAAACGACTTTCCGCACCAGAGCCTCAAGATCAACCCAGGCATCGGTGGTGACTTCGCCTGCCAAAATGACCATGCCGGTTTTTACCAGTGTCTCGCAAGCAACGCGTGAGCGAGGATCTTGTGCCAATAAGGCATCAAGTACTGCATCCGAAATTTGATCTGCAACCTTGTCAGGATGTCCTTCTGATACGGATTCTGATGTGAAAACGAAATTATTGCTCACGATACCACCTTTGCTAAAATGTAAAACTTAAACGTACAAAAGGCTGCATAGGCAGCCTTCTTGTGTATGGTGGGCCCTGTAGGACTTGAACCTACGACCTGCCGATTATGAGTCGGACGCTCTAACCAACTGAGCTAAGGGCCCTTAACTATTATTTACTCGCCATCCAGAAAGCACCTTAATTGCTCTGATCTTGAAGGATGTCTCAATTTTCTCAATGCCTTGGCTTCAATCTGACGAATTCTTTCACGTGTCACATCAAACTGTTTACCCACTTCTTCCAGTGTATGGTCGGTATTCATGTTAATACCAAAGCGCATGCGCAGAACTTTTGCCTCCCTTGCCGTTAATCCCGCCAACACGTTTTGTGTCGACTCACGCAAGCCAGCAATCGTCGCAGCTTCAACCGGGGACAATACTTTAGCATCTTCTATGAAATCTCCCAAATGAGAATCTTCATCGTCACCGATAGGCGTTTCCATTGAGATAGGTTCTTTGGCGATTTTTAATACCTTGCGAACCTTATCTTCAGGCATTTCCATGCGCTCCGCCAATTCTTCTGGCGTTGCTTCCCGCCCCAGTTCCTGAAGTATCTGTCTGGAAATTCGATTCAACTTATTGATTGTTTCGATCATATGCACAGGAATACGAATAGTCCTGGCCTGATCAGCAATGGATCGGGTGATAGCCTGTCTGATCCACCATGTCGCATAAGTGGAAAATTTGTAGCCGCGACGATATTCAAATTTATCGACGGCTTTCATTAGGCCAATATTACCCTCTTGTATCAAATCCAGAAATTGTAATCCGCGATTGGTATATTTTTTTGCTATTGAAATAACCAGCCTTAAGTTAGCCTCGATCATTTCTTTTTTTGCGCGTCTTGCCTTGACCTCGGCGATAGACATGCGCCGGTTGATGTCTTTTAGTCCGCTAATGGTCAAGCCGTATTCGGCTTCTATATCGGTTAGTATCTTTTGAGCTTTCCGGACTTCTTTTTCGCGTTCTTTCAATGCTTTCGAGTACTCGCTTCCCGCGCTCAAATGCTGATCGAACCATTCTGAGCCGGTTTCATGTTCGGTAAAAGAGGCGATAAATTCCTTGCGTGGCATCTTTGCATGATTGACGAAAGCCTCCAAAATCTGCTTTTCCTGCTCACGCACCGCAGCAACGCCATTAGGAATAATGGCGGTCAATTTTTTTAAATATTGTGGCGTCCATTTAAATTCCATGAACAATTCGGCCAAAGTTTCAAGCTCATTTTCCGTTTTATCACCTAAATAGCCATGTTTTTTAATGGCTAATGCGGCTGTTTTTAGTTGCTTTTTGAGTGCGTCAACTTTTTCTTTGACCTCTTCGTAATTGAGTCCCTTCGGCTCTTCTTCGGCGACGGTCTCTTCGGTATCGTCGCTCACGGGCAGGGCGGCGGCGATAAAATCTTCAGGCTCGCTTAAATCCACAAAACCGGAGATTAAGTCCGTCAGGCGAATGCCGCCTTCTTCGCCGGGAATGCCATCAAATGAATGTAAGAAATTTTCAACAACGATACAGGAGCGAGCAATGGCTTTAATCAGCTGCCGCTGGCCTTCTTCAATGCGTTTGGCAATTTTCAATTCGTCGGCGCGAGTCAATAATTCCACAGAGCCCATTTCCCGCATGTACATGCGTACAGGATCCGTAGTTCTGCCAAATTCACTATCAACAGAAGCTAAAGCGGCAACTTCTTCAGCGTCTTCATCGTCTGTAGCAACGGCGGCCGAGTCAGTAATAAGGGAATCTTCATCCGGTGCAACTTCGTAAACCTGAATCCCCATATCATTGATCATGCCAATAATATCTTCAATTTGTTCGGGATCAACAATGTCGCTGGGCAAGTGATCATTAACCTCGGCATAAGTCAGGTATCCCTGTACTTTGCCTTTAGCTATCAATTGTTTAAGTTGGGACTGCTGTTGTTCTTGATTCATCATTTACTCACGGAGGACTCTGCTCGGCCTGACTTCGCCGAACCGAAAATTATACTACAAATTTCTATTATTTTGCATCAATCTATTTGGCTATCAGCATAAGGCGTAATAGCTCTTTTTCCCGTGCATCCAGTCCTTGGATCTTGCCTTTATCCAGCAATTTGGCCAAACAAGCCTCCTTTGCTTGGGTTAGTAGCCTGTCCAGCGCGCCATTAAATACTGCATCTATCTTGTCATCAGGAACCTGTAAATCTAAAAAAGCCAATGCTTTTATGGATTTTTCTTCGGCGGTGTCACGGTAACCCTCCACCAAAACGGCTGCATTTGTGGGGTTCTTATCTGCGATCATTTGCAGAATATCCTTAAATAAAGCGACACCTTTAAACTCTAAGCCATTCCAGTCAATCTCACGCTGTTCGACTATCTCAGTCAGTCTGGGATTTTGCACCAGTAAAGCGATTGCAACGCGTACCGATGATAATCTGCCGTTATCCTGAGGTTGCTTCCTGTATGGCTTCGAACTTTGTTTAGGGGTTTGCTTAGAACCAAGTGTAGCGGTATTCTCTAAAATATCCAGATTGCCCCATCCCGATAGTTCTTTTAATCGCGCAAACATCATCTCTTTAAAAACGCTCTCCGGCAATTTCTCCAGATACGGCTTAGCTTTGTTTACCAGTTGTGCGCGACCTTCCATTTCGGACAAGTTCAGCTCGCTCGAGATATGCCCGAAAAAATATTCCGACAAAGTTTCGGCGGCTTGTACGCGATCAGTAAAGCCAGCAATTCCTTCCTCGCGTATCAACGAATCAGGGTCATGATTCTGCGGTAACAGCATGATGCGAATCTGCCGTCCATCCTTTAAACTGAAAAAAGCCGGTTCCATCGCTCGCCATGCTGCTTCCCGTCCCGCCTTGTCGCCATCAAAACAAAACACCAGTTCCGAGGAAAATCGGAATAATAAATCAAGATGCGCTTGCGATGCCGCCGTTCCTAACGCTGCAACCGCATAATGAATACCGAACTGAGACAAGGCGATAACATCCATATAACCTTCAACAATCAAGATTCTTTGAGGCTTCGTATTCTTTTTTAGAAGCTCATGCAGGCCGTAAACTTCTTTGCCTTTATGGAATAAGGGCGTTTCTGGAGAATTCAAGTATTTGGGCAAAGAATCGTCGAGTACCCGTCCGCCAAAGCCTATAATCCGGGCGCGCTTATCCCTGATCGGAAATATGATTCGCCCGCGAAAGCGATCATAAGGCTGTCCGCCTTCTTTGCTGACTAACAATCCGGCTTCGAGTAATAGTTTCTGGTCGAATCGACTCGCCACCGCTTGCCATTCATCAGGCGCATAGCCCAGATTAAAATCACTGGCGCAATCGCCGCTAACTCCGCGGTTTTTTAAATATTCAGCCGCCTTTTTTCCCTGATCGCCGGTTCGCAACTGTTCCACATAGAAGGCCGCGACCTGCGCCATCAGCATAGTCAGGCTGTTTAAATCGTCTTTTTTTTGCCCGGGCTGAACTTCGCCTGATTCTCTGGGTACATCGATTCCGACAAAGCCTGCTAAATCTTCAACAGCCTCAACAAAATCAAGGTGGCTAAAATTCATCAGGAAGCTAATGGCGTTACCGCTAGCGCCGCAGCCAAAGCAATAAAAGAATTGTTTCTTTTGGTTTACAGAAAAACTGGGGGTTTTTTCGGCATGAAAAGGGCAGCGGGCGACAAAGTTGTTACCCGTTTTTTTTAGAGGGACGTGCGAATCGATTAAGTCGACAATATCAACCCGCACCAAAAGCTCATCAATAAACTCGCGAGGGATTCTACCGGACATCGCTATGCTCCGACGACTGCTCGGCACCCAAAGTATAACGCCATGGATGGCGTGTAGTAGGGTGCCAAAAGTAGGCGGCTCTAGCCGATGCAGGAGCAATTACCGAGGTGTTTTTAGGTGCCACAGGGGTAGTTAATTGCCGAAAAAAATCAGTAAAATAGACTTACCCGGCTAGGGCAGTCTTGATTTTGATGCTTACGGCGGACATGTCGGCGCGGCCTTGCATTTTTGCTTTAAGCAAAGCCATGACCTTGCCCATATCTTTGACTGATTCGGCACCGGACTCTGCAACAGCGCCTTTAACCATTGAATCAATTTCGGTTTCGGTCAACGCCTGAGGCAAGAAATCCTGAATGACCGGGATTTCAGCTTCTTCTATGGCTACCAGATCATCTCGACCAGCGTCGGCAAATTGGCGGATAGATTCGCGGCGCTGCTTGAGCATCTTATCGAGAACGACAATAACCCGCTCATTATCCAGGACAATTCGCTCATCGACCTCAATCTGCTTAATAGCAGCCAACATCAAGCGAATCACCCGTAGCCTTTCTTTATTGCCGCCTTTCATGGCGGCTTTCATGTCTTCCTTGAGACGATCTGTTAACAAATCCATCGTATTAACCTTGGTTTTACAGTGCAGGACGTCCGCGACGTAAGTTTTTCAACGCATAACGTTCACGCGCTAATTTCTTCAAGTGACGTTTAACAGCAGCAGCACCTTTACGTTTGCGTTCTGCGGTTGGTTTTTCGTAAAACTCGCGGCGACGCACTTCCGCCAATACACCGGCTTTTTCACAGGCGCGTTTGAAGCGGCGAATCGCAATATCAAATGGTTCGTTTTCTTTGATTTTTACTGACGGCATTATAATGACCCGAATATGTTAATATTTAAAAGTTAGGATTTTTCAATTCACTGAACAAACAGAACCCTTAATTATACCTTTACTTTTATAAAATTCAAAAACTCAATGTACGTTTTAGGCATAGAAACCTCTTGCGACGAAACCGGCGTCGCAATTTATCACTCCGCACAAGGCCTGTGTAGCCATCTTTTATACAGCCAAGTTGACATGCATAGCGAGTATGGCGGCGTCGTTCCTGAGCTGGCATCGCGCGACCATATTCGAAAATTAGTGCCGCTGATCAAGCAATGCCTAAAAGAAAGCGGGTTGGTCGGCAGCGATATTAACGGCATCGCTTACACGGCAGGCCCCGGTCTGATGGGCGCATTGCTGGTGGGCGCGGCAACGGCCAGAAGTTTGGCGTGGGCGTGGCAAATTCCCGCGCTTGCGGTTCATCACATGGAAGGGCATCTGCTGGCACCGATGCTCGAAGAAAATCCGCCAGAATTTCCTTTTGTCGCGCTGTTGATTTCCGGAGGGCATACTTTGCTAATCCGTGTTGAGGGTATCGGTCGTTATGAATTATTAGGCGAATCCCTGGATGATGCCGCCGGAGAAGCGTTCGATAAGGCTGCGAAAATGTTGGGCTTGGGTTATCCGGGGGGGGCAAAACTGTCAGCACTTGCCGAGCAGGGCACACCGCAGATTAAATTTCCTAGGCCGATGACGGATCGCCCAGGTTTAGATTTTAGTTTCAGCGGTTTAAAAACATTCACGCTGAACACTGTCAATGCCTCAGAAAAAACTGATCAGGACAAAGCCGACATCGCGGCTTCCTTTCAACAGGCGGTTGCCGAAACGCTGAGCATCAAATGCAAGCGGGCTTTACAGCAAACCGGCCTGAAAAGACTGGTCGTTGCCGGAGGGGTCAGCGCCAATAAGCAAATTCGCGCATCGTTGACCCAAATGGTGGCTAAAGAAAATGCCCAACTCTATTTTCCTAGGCTGCAATTTTGTACCGATAACGGCGCGATGATCGCTTATGCCGGTTGCCAGCGACTAATGGCTGGGCAACAACAAGGGCTGGAAATTTATGCTAGACCCCGTTGGCCGATTAGTGAGCTGTCTTGAATAGTGGAAGACGATAGCTTTAAGTAGGCGGATTAAACGCCTTTTGTCTTGCTCGACTCTTCCCCAGCCAGCAAGCGCTGAATATTGCCTTTATGCCGCCATAACAAGAAAAACATCATGGTTACGGAGGCGGCAACGATAGCCTTGTCGCCAACGATAAACCAGGCAAAAACCGGCGATAGGATCGAGGCGACCAGCGCGGATAACGACGAAATCTTGCCCAGCTTATAGATGAGATACCAGGTTGCTATGAACGCAAAACCGAGTACCCAGGAAAACCCGAGCAATACACCGACCGAGGTCGCAACGCCTTTACCGCCCTTGAAGCTAAAAAACACCGGATAAAGGTGGCCTATAAATGCAGCCAAGCCGGTCGCCGCAATTAACTCGACAGGTAATCCCAGAACATTCGCGGCATAGACCGGAAGCAAGCCTTTCAGCGTATCGCCTAGCAGGGTAATCCCCGCGGCTTTTTTTCCGCCGATGCGCATCACATTGGTCGCGCCGGGATTGCCTGAGCCCTGTTCACGGGGATCGGGCAATCCCATCAGGCGGCAAATAATAATTGCACTGGAAATTGAGCCTATCAAATAGGCAGCCGGAACAAACAACCATTCAACCATTGGGTGACCTTTTCATTATTTTGAACTTGTAAGCGCAGGGCGTTTCCCTGATACTGGCGACTGCATGGACGCAGGAGGTAGAGCAATGCAGGAGCAATTTGCCGAGCGCTTTTTAAAAAACACGCATCATAACCGGAAATCATTATGGACATCATATTTTTAGGCGGAATGGAAATTGAAACGATCATCGGCATTTACGACTGGGAAAGAGTGACCAAGCAAACCGTCATTCTGGACATTGAGATGGCTTTCGATATTCAAAAAGCCGCTGAAACCGACGACATTCAATACACGCTTGATTACAAAACGGTTTCCCACCGCATTATTGCCTTTGTCGAGGCCAGCCAGTTTTTGCTGGTCGAAAAGTTAATTTCGGAAATAGCCGACCTCATCCGCAACGAATTTAATGTACCCTGGGTAAAAATAACCCTGAACAAAAAAGGTGCGCTCAGTGGTGCCAGCGATGTGGGCATCATCATTGAACGGGGAGCATGGCAACCGTGAGCAGGGGCTATATCAGCATAGGCAGCAATATAGACAAGGATAAGCATATTCCTGCCAGCCTGCTGGCGCTTGAGCAAGCTTTTGGCAAGCTGACGGTTTCAAGTGTTTATGAGACCGAAGCCGTGGGCTTTACCGGCGATGTTTTCTACAATTTGGTGGTCGGTTTCGATTCCGATCTGGAGGTAAAGGCGGTCGCCAAGCTGCTTAGGCAAATTGAGCTGGATAATGGCCGCACCCGCGACAGCCGAAAATTTGCCGCACGCACCCTCGATCTAGATTTGATCCTATACGGCGATTTGATCATCAACGATGGCCGCTTGAAGATACCTCGGAATGAAATCGAGCATTACGCGTTTGTGCTTGAACCCTTGGCGGAAATCGCCCTGGATATGAAACATCCCATTAGCCGACTAAGTTATGCCGAGCTTTGGGACAAATTCGACAAGACCGACCTCAGGCAACAGCGCGTTATACCTTCCTGGGCTTCAACAAAATAGGGTGCGCCCGCCATCGACGGTCAGTATTTGCCCGGTGATGTAATCGGCATCCTTAACTAAAAAAAGCACTGCTTTGGCAATGTCGACCGGCTCACCGCTACGCTTTAAAGTCACCCGGCGCAGGATCTCCAGTTTGGCCGATTCGGACAAGTCATTATCAGGCCAGAGTATCGCCCCGGGTGCCACGCCGTTGACCCGGATAGTTGGCCCCAATTCCTTGGCTAAAACCTTGGTCATCGCGGCCAACCCGGCTTTGGCGATACTGTACACCGGATAACCGCTCAAGCCCCGTTCGGCATGGATGTCGACAATGTTGACGATGCAGCCATTATTGTCGGCTAAAGTCTTCGCCAGCGCCTTCGCCAGGAAAAACGGCGCTTTTAAATTACTGCCCATTAGCTCATCCCATTGCCGTTCGGTCACATCAGTCACCGCTGTCGGATAAAAGGACGAGGCATTATTGACCAGCACATCGATGCCGCCCCAGGCCAAGCAGGCTGCGCTGGCGACAGCCTCCAGCTCGGCCATGTTCAGCAGATCGGCCTGCATGATTTTTGCCGAGTTAGGCCGCTGTTGATTCAGCTCAGCGCAAAGCTGCTGCGCCTCTGTCTCCGAGGATCGGTAATGCAAAAAAACATTGCAGCCTTCACTATGCAGCAACCGCGCGCAAGCCGCGCCGATGCGTTTTGCGGCACCGGTTATCAATACATTTTTAGCGTGATTGTTCATCGTAAATAAGTCGATGGTGTGGTCGAATTCAGATCCAATCTAAATTCCTTGTGTTTTGCTGGCTTTTAACATCGGGCGCATTTAAACGAAATTAAGCGACAGAACCGTTTTATTTAAGCGGTTTAACGCCACCTCTCCGACCCAACCCAAAAGCAATACGATAAACATCAGGCATTTGAATCCGCCCATCAGCGAGTCGCTGAATGACCCCCAAGTCCGCCAAGTCTTTTAACATGCCCTGTTCACTTTCTTCAATGCGTGGGGGCGGAAGTCTTACTTCATTTTCATGACATGCAGTTTGCAACTTGCTAATCGTTTTGTTTTTTTTCCAAATCTGAATGATCTCGTTCGGTTCGCAGGGTACCGTGATGTTGCTGCGTAGCGGCTGCATGAGTGTTTCAACCCAAGGGTAGTCTTCCCGGGTAATTTCATCGACTCGAATTCTGGAGGCTTCTTGAACACCCGCTTGAATGGCTTTGTAATGTAAAGCAAACGGCCAACCATCCGTGTGCTGATGGTCATTTTCAACAGCTGAACGTAATGCCGCTACAAAACTACGGGGACTCACTTGATCTCTCCCATCAATTAAATGGTTTGGCAACCAAGTATAAGGTGCGCCCCGTTTGGGGCCGCTTCCCATCCATGATCCCGTGATGGCATGAAATATATTACGCTGCAAGTCTTCATCGGTACGCATGTTTTGCGGTATTTGCCAAGCTCCAGTATTTTTATCCTGCGTCCATTGTTGAAAGAAAAGTCTTTCACACTGAAAGCGAAAATATTCTCCCTGATTATCAGCATTTCCCAAGCATTGAAAAAGCAAGGCATAGAGGTCAACACGCCGCCAAATGAGAGGTACTTTTCTGGCTATTAATTTTGAAGCGTCAGGGAAAGCTAATATTTCGCTATCATCAAGCATGTCTGAACGCACAAACAACTTTAATCGAATGGCTCGACAGGCGCGCATATCTAAGGCAAGTTGGAACAATGATCGAGCCAATGGTCGAATGGACGGCCAATCGTCAGCCAAGCGATCAAGTCCATCGAACAGAATCAAGCTGGTTTTTTTTTGCTCAGCTAATTGAAAATCGACTTCATCCAGAAGATTGTCGTAATCCTCGGGATTTTCCTTAACCCAATTGACCCTTGCCGTCCATTTTCCCGGTGTGTTTGGGAAAGGTTCAGGGAAACCAACATGGACGGCAATGACTGCCTGCCAAATATGGCGGGGGTTATTCTCCTTAACCAGCTTGGCTAATGTGTCTTTACTTGGTGCGTTTTTAGGCCCCAAACCGAGACCGTAACCTTGGGAGATCTTAAGATTACTGGTAATTCCTGATTCAGGAAAAACTGAGGCTAAATAATTACGATGTTGTTCGGAACTGAGCGCCGCCCACCAATGGCTCTTACCTGCTCCCCGTATTCCTTCAACAATGGTGTTTTCGGGGTCTAGGGCGCGTGCATGACTGGGAGGCACATAAGTAAACTGTGGTGGTCTAGCAGGTGCTGCGGTCGTTTCGTCGTTGCTGGGTAAGGCTTCGCGTAAGGCTTCTCGCATTGGCATTTGTTCGAAATTGCATTGACTCATGATGAAGTTATCTCACTTAATTGTATGGCTTTATCCAGAAAACCTCCAAAACCGGCTTCTATTTCAGCCTCGGAAAAAAGGCCTTGCCCCAGCAGTTTGGGGTCAAACTCTTGGAAACGATTGCTCCAGTTGATACGGAGCGGATAATGCGGCGCATTTTCGATTTCGAGATCAAAATTAAATAGATCTTCTTGTTGATCGGGTGGGCAAGGTGGAACTTCGTCATACAGTGTTTCCGAAAACAAGGTATAGGATGACTCCAAAAAGTGTCTGGCGCGTTTTGATTGATCGCTCTCTGGAAAAAGTGCCTGGACGATGGCTAAGCGGCCCCTGACACTGGCGGCAATTTCAGGAAAAGATTGCCAATGTGAAAACAGCAAACGATAACCTTGCCAGGACTGTTCGGTATCTGTCGCAAATAAGAATGCCGTGGTTGCCAAACCTACGATGCTGACGGCAGCAAGATCGTGTAAACCAGCCCGACTGTCTATTAGCACGACATCAGGTTGTTCGGTTTCTTCAAGTTTTTCGACCAGTCGACGAATGCGTTGGGTGAATGTCTCGGCTATGCCGTTGATGGCGACGTCCGCATAAGCGCGTGACAATTTATCGAGGTAATTCGCATCGTTAATTCCCATTGCCGCTGCAATCCGGATCTCGCCTTGGGTGTATTCAGATAAGGGGCTCACTGAAATCATTCGACGCAAGACCTCCTCGCCTTGATTTAATGCGTCTTCAATCAGCCAATCGACAATGCCAAAATCGGCCAAGCGATCCTGCGGTAACAGCAAGCCCGACAAGCCAGGGGACTCAAGATCAAGGTCAATCAGTAGCACTTTTTTTCCTGAACTCGCCAGTTTATAAGCCAGTATTGCCAAGGCTGTTGAACGACCTACGCCGCCTTTAATTCCGAAAAATACCAGCCTTGGTGTTTTCGTTTTATAGGGTTCACGCGAATCCCAGTCTTGTCCGGTGACCTGTCGGTTCAATAGGCGAACGGTTTTGCCTGTGAGAGGGTCAACCCAGCGTAATATTTCGGGACTGTTAAAAATACTGTCGGGATCAAAAAAGTCATCAAGGCACAGAACGTTTTTGCCTATACCGCTACTATAGACGCCTAGTTTCAATAAACTTCGATCCAATTCGGCGATTATTTCATGGGTATCAAGACTGCGCATTATCTTCAGTGCAACTCTAATGCGACCGTGAATGTCACGTATTACCAGCGGTTCCACATTCGGCGGCAAGGCTTGCACAGACAAGATGTCGGATACTTTAGGCAAAACATTATTGAAGAAAACCTGGTTGCGCTTCATGTCAAAACTCCATCAATGAAAGCTTCATTCATCATTTTCATCATCTCTGTCGCGGCTTTTTTCCATGCCGGTAAGGACGGGGGAATTTGCTGTGGATCATAATATCGATGGTCAACAGACCAATCCGAAAAAGAAATTACACTAGGAATTAGTGCCAGGTATTTTGCTCCACTACGCATTGAAGCATAACTGTCAATTTCAATCATTATTGCTGCGAGTTCGTTAATGTGTTTTCGTATCTTTGGTTCACCTGGAGTAGGGTTTCTGATTGGCGAACCTTCAGTATCTAGGGAGGAATAACCAAGTGAAATCAACAAAGTTTTAATTCCGCATTCAGCACAAAATCCGTATAACTGACCCGCATTAGCTAGGCGATTGTTCGCCTCCAACAAAATGGCATCATTAAAATGCCGTTTTGCCGAGGCTTGAAAATCAGTTTTGCTCATTGGTATGTTCCTGGGGATCACTTATTCGCTAAGCCAAACACTGATTGCGCAATCGCACGATAGGCATGAGTTATAACTACAAGTCGATTGAAAAAGGCGGCAATTTCTGTAGAAATTAAGATTGAAGTTTATTATAACAATGAAAGAGATACAGCAGGAATAAAGATAAGGTGAGGGGAGCAACCGAAGTTCTATCGCTTGCCCATGCGAAAAAGGTATCGAAACAGCTGGAATCTCGGTAGGCAAGCAAAATTTAGCTATTACCTTGCAGCTCCAACCCAATTCTCAACCTGCAAGCCTTCTACGCGAACAAATCCCCGCTCGTTGTTGGTTACGAAGATCCAGCCTTCTGATCGGGCATGGGCTGCCAGCCAAAGATCGTTGTTGCCGATTATCTGTCCGCTACTTTGCAGGGTTGCACGGATTTGACCATAGTGCTCTCCGGCTGCTTCAGGGAGTGGGACAACCTGGATCACCGCTTCAAGTTGGTTGATAGCCGCCAATGCTTGTTCGCGGGACTGGCTTTTTTCTGCACCGAAACGCAGTTCGCCCAAGGTAATGACTGACATGGCCAGTTCGGAGGCGGCGTGTCGGGCAAAGCGTTCGCGCACGGCTGGCGGATTATGCTTGGCGATGTAAATGCAGATGTTGGTGTCCAGCAGGTAACGCATCCCCATTAAAGCTCTTCCCTTTGTTGAGGCGGAGTGTCTTCACGGCCGCCAGCCATAAAATCATCCGGCAGGCTGGCTAAGGCGTCAAAGATGGCGGCAGCATTCGCTGGGCGTTCGCGCAAGACGATTTCCTCCCCACGACGAAAAATTTCCACCCGATCGACTTCCAGGCGGAATTCCTTGGGCAGTCTAATGGCTTGGCTGTTGCCGGACTGGAATACACGAGCGTAAGTCATGATTGTCTCCTGATTTAATTGTATGTACTGACTGTATATACAATGGGTTTTCCTGTCAAGAAAGTTGCATCAGGCATGCTGTTTATGCCCGATATTCCCAAGCCTCAATACGCTGGTGAATTTTGGGATTGCTCCCCCGTCCTCCTTCAGGATTCCATGCTTTGCCGATTTGACTCTGAATGCAGTTTACGGGAAATGAGAGCTTACGCTTGGTGCGCCAAGCTCTTGTTCGCCACTTCGTAAACATCTTTGGAAATCGCTTCGGTGGCGATAATCCGTTCAAGTTGCGCTTTGATCAGCGCTTGCCTGTTTTCGTCATATCTTCGCCACGATGTTAACGCGCCGACCATGCGCGAGGCAATCTGCGGGTTCAAGGTATTCAGCGCGATGATCTGGTCGGCGAGAAAGCGATAGCCTTGTCCGTTGGCCGCGTGGAAATGCAGCGGATTGGACTGGCTGAATGCACCGATTACCGACCTGGCCCGGTTCGGGTTTTTCAAGTCGAATGCCGGGTGCTGCATCAGCACCTGCACGGTCGCAAAGGTGTCGGGCATGCTGCCGGAAGCTTGCAATGTAAACCATTTATCAATAACCAGCGCTTCTGCCTGCCATTGGTGGTAAAAGCTATCCAGGCACTGTTGTTTAGCAGGATGCGGGGAGTTTACGATAACCGCTAACGCCGCGATCTGGTCGGTCATGTTTTTGGCGGTGTTGAATTGCTGCTGCGATAATTGATGGGCGTCTGTATTTTCCAGCTTACCCAGGTAGCTTAAACAGGTGTTTTTGATCCGTCTGCGGCCTATTGCCCCGGCGTCGAATTTTCCGGATTCATCCCGATGATTATTCCGATATAAAGTTTGGAACTGCGCTTGCAGCTGTTCGGCTAAAGTCAGCATGACAAATTCGCGGGCGGCATGGATGGCCTCCACATCGACAACCGGCATTTGTTCAGCCAGATAGGTTTCCGACGGCAGACTTAACAATAAAGAGAAATACGACAAGTCATCCCACGGCTGGTCAAGCAGCTGCTTAAAGGCATTGATCAGGATGGGGTTGACCCGCATGTCCCTGCCGTTTTGCAGATCGGCAATCAGCCCGGAAATAATCTGTCCGGCCAGTTGTTGTCCGGCTTCCCAGCGATTAAAGGTGTCGCTGTCGTGGCTTAGTAAAAACGCCAATTCATCTAGGCTGCGCTCCATTACTAACTTAACTGGCGCTGAAAAACCTCTTAGGACGGAAACCACCGGCTGCTCGGCTAAGCCTTCAAAGGTAAACACTTGTTCGGGCTCGGTGAGTTGTAAAATAACTTCCGCCGCACCTGCTCCCGGCAGGTTTGCGGCATACGCATCATCCTTGGCGATATCGCTGGACTGATTGCCGCCTTGCAGCTGGCAGGACGCTATAGAACCGTCTTTGTTAAGCAAGCCCACAGCCACCGGAATATGCAGCGGTTCTTTAACCGCTTGCCCCGGAGTCGGCGGGCAGCTTTGGCTTAGGGTTAACGTCAAAGTTTGTGCGGATGGGTCATAGTGTTGCCGGACAGTCAATACCGGCGTTCCGGCTTGGGCGTACCAACGGCGGAATTGGCTTAGATCAATGTCGTTGGCGGCTTCCATCGCATTGACGAAATCATCGCAAGTCACCGCCTGTCCGTCGTGACGTTCAAAATATAAATCGCTGCCTTTGCGAAAGCCTTCAGCGCCAACCAGTGTGTGGATCATGCGTACCACTTCGGCGCCTTTCTCGTACACAGTCAAGGTGTAAAAGTTGTTGATTTCTATATAGGCATCGGGGCGTATCGGATGCGCCAGCGGGCCTGCATCTTCGGCAAACTGGCGGGTGCGCAGCATGTTGACGTCTTCGATACGTTTAACGGCTTTTGAGGTGCGGTCGCCGGTAAACTCCTGGTCGCGGAACACCGTAAAGCCTTCCTTGAGGCTGAGCTGGAACCAGTCCCGACAGGTGATGCGGTTGCCAGTCCAGTTATGGAAATACTCATGGCCGATGACGCCTTCGATATGTTCATAATCATAGTCTGTCGCGGTATCAGGCCGCGCCAGCACAAACTTGGTGTTGAATACGTTAAGCCCCTTGTTTTCCATCGCGCCCATGTTGAAATGGCTTACTGCAACGATCATATATAAATCCAGATCGTATTCGCGGCCATACACCTGTTCATCCCAAAGCATCGCATTTTTCAGCGATTGCATGGCATGCTCGCATTTATCCATGTCGTGTTTTTCGACAAAGATTTGCAGGTCGATATTGCGACCTGATTGCGTGGTAAAGCGATCTGCGATGCATTCCAGCTGCCCGGCAACCAGCGCGAACAAATAGCACGGCTTGTTGAACGGGTCTTCCCACGTCACCCAGTGGCGGTTATCGGGCAATTCGCCTTGCGCGACCTTGTTGCCGTTGGACAGTAAAACCGGATAGCGGTCTTTGTCGGCAACCAGGGTGGTGGTGAACAAGGTCATCACATCGGGGCGATCGAGAAAATAGGTGATTTTCCGAAAGCCTTCCGCCTCGCACTGGGTACACAACATGCCGTTGGACAGATACAGCCCTTCCAGCGCGGTGTTGGCTTTCGGGTTGATAGCATTTTCGATAGTCAGAACAAAGCGCTGCTGTTGCGGGACATTGTTAATGATCAGCGCATCATGGGTTTGCAGGTAACGGTCTTTGCTTAAGTCGCCGTCATCCAGCGCCGCGCCAGTTCCCGACTGGCCTGCGGCATACACACCATCCCCTTCGGCTGCGCTCAGGACAGGCCTGGCGATATTAATGCGGATCAGTTTTAGGTTTTCGCCCGATAAGGTCAGCGATGTATCGCGAGACTGGCTGGCAGGGTTGCGGCTTAGGGTGAGCCGCGAACTGACCAAGGTGTTTTCATCATCCAGGGTAAAATGTAAGTCGACGCTGTGAACCAGATATTCGGGTACGGTGTAGTCTTTCAGATAAATGGTTTGGGGATTGGGGTCGCGCATTATTTATACCTGCTGTGATGATCAAAAGAGCGGATGTTTTGGATGGCAAACAGCGCGATTAACAGCCAAGCCGTTAAAAAGCAGACGCCGCCGAAAGGGGTGATGATGCCTAATTCGGCATGATTGAGTAGCGCCAAACTATACAGGCTGCCGGAAAATAGCAGAATGCCTGCGAACATCAATGATCCGGCCCAGTGCAACAATTTGGAATCAGGCACTTGTTGGCGGATCAGCGCAATGCCGATCAAACCCAGTGCATGGTACATTTGATAGGTCACGCCGGTTTGGTAGGCGGCCAACATTTCCGGGCTGATCACGGTTTTTAAACCATGAGCGCCGAATGCGCCCATGCCGACACCGATCAATGCGCTTAACGCGCCAAGCAATAAAAAGTTCATTTATGTTCCATCAGCCTAGGCATTAGCTGCACCAGATTACAGGGGCGGGTGCGATGATCCAGTTGATCTTTGATTAGATTATCCCATGCAGTGCGACAGGCTCCCGATGAACCAGGCAGGCAAAAAATATAGGTTGCATTAGCGACGCCGGCAATCGCCCTGGACTGGATGGCTGAGGTTTTAATGTCTTGGTAGGAAAGCATCCTGAAGATTTCGCCAAAACCGTCCAGCACCTTATCCAGCAACGGCGCAACCGCCTCGGGTGTGCCATCCCTGCCGGTCACACCGGTGCCGCCGGTGGTGATGATGACATTAACTTCAGCTGCGGCAATCCAATTTGATACCGCCGCCCTGATTTGATAAATGTCATCGGGGACTATTTTCTTTTCGATGACGTGGTGTCCGGCATCGATAGCGCGTTCCACTAGAGTTTTTCCTGATACGTCATCGGCATCGGTGCGGCTGTCGGAAACAACCAGGATGGCGATGTTTAAAGGGATAAAGTTTCTGTCTGTATTCATAATATTAAATTTAACGTTCTTTAACAAAAATTTGCGTTGAAAAATCTTTCACTCGTTCCCAACGTCCACGTTGGGAACTCATATTGCCAAGCTCTAGCTTGGCGAGACTTGAAGCTGGAGCTTCCAAGACTGCATTACCAAGCAAGAGCTTGGGAACGAGCGAAAAATTTTCATGGCTCTATTTTGTCCCTGATTTATGGCACAGCCAAGCCTTTGATTTAGCAGGGGCGCGCAGTTGTGTCAAAAATCTTGATTTCTGGCACAAGCTTAAGAAACTTAATCGTCGTTACTTAAAGCTCGCTTGTCATACTAATTAATATCTATCCAATAAGCAGGCTCATTAAACAGAGTTGAATGAAGCACAGGCTTATTTATATTTTGTATTCTGCCAGAACAAAATTTTTCAATATCATCTTTGATGTACGCCTCTAAAAGCGGTGAAACATGGATATTGTTAATTAGTATATTTAGGTCACACTTTACTAGTGTCCCGTTTCCATAATCTTCTTCTGAAAGTAAGACTGTCGCACGCAATTCTTTCTCGTGTTCAAACGCCGTTCTTTTCTGAAATAATCCATAGTGTTTATGTCCTTTCTCTATTTGGTCTTTATCAAAATCTAAATATCGTACACTATCTATTACTAACTTATCTTTAATTGAGTCACGAAGCTGTTTGATGGTTGACTCAATGGCAATGCCTTGACCAGAATTTGAATATAATTTCCACATAGCCTCAGATTCATATTCGCTTTTATGCCAGCAGCTTACTCCAAATCTTCTATTTACTATTTTAGTTGA